>NZ_JBFAKG010000038.1:0-93285 GCF_040655595.1 Saccharopolyspora sp. NPDC050389 | reverse complement strand
AACCACCCACACTTGCATGCCCCCCGGCCCGCATCCCATTACACATATCCGCAACCACACCGGGGCGGGTCTCACAACACCCCCACCCGCCCCACGTCCTGTTCGGGACGCCGAGCGCGGTCTTGCGGTCTCGCCGGAACGAACCTAATCTGTCGACCGATCGATCGATCGGTCGACAGATGGCGAGGAGGCGGCGTGGCAGGCAGCACCGGGACTCCACCGGCGATCCGCTACCGCTCGCGGGTGCACTTCGACGAGCTGGATCCCAACGGGCACCTGCACAACACCCGGTTCGCGCTGCACGTCGAGCGGGCGACCACGGCGGCATTCGCGGCCGCGGGCTACGACACCGGAACAATCGCCGGCCGGCATCCCGATCTGCACTACGTGGTTCGCAGCTTCCAGATCGAGTTCCACGCGCCGGTGACCGGCGCGGGCGAACTGCTCGTCCGGCTGCACCTCGCCGAGCTGGGCCGGACCAGCGCGACCTGGATATTCCACTGTGGACAGGAGCCGAACGCGACCGGCACCCGGACCATCGTGAAGGTGGGCGCCGACGGCCGGCCGCAACCGTGGTCGCAGCGGCTGCGTTCCTGGCACGCGACCCAGCTGGACGACCCGCGTTCACCCGAGAGTTGAGGAGGAAGCCGTTGTCCGAAGTCCAGTCCGGCGGTGCCGTGGTGGAGACCGAGATCTCCGGTGGCGTCGGGATCATCCGGCTCAACCGGCCGGAATGCCTCAACGCCGTCAACACCGCCCTGGTCGAGCAGCTCGTCACCGCGCTCGGCGCGGTCACCGAGGCGGACGTGGGCGCGGTGCTGCTGACCGGGCGCGGCCGTGCGTTCTGCGCCGGCCACGACCTCAAGGAACCGCCGGAGGATCCGGCGACCGTGCAGGCGCGGCTGGACCGGATCCAGGACGTCACGCGGTTGATCCGCGGCTGCCCGGCGCCGGTCATCGCGGCGGTGCAAGGGCATGCCGTCGGCGCGGGCGCGGAGTTCGCGCTCGGCTGCGACCTGGTGATCGCCGCCGACGACGCCCGGTTCCGCTTCCCCGAGGTCGGCCTCGGGCTCAGCGTCACCGGCGGCGCCTCCAAGCTGCTGCCGCTGCTCGTCGGCCCGCTCAAGGCCAAGGAGATCCTGCTGTTCGGCGACGCCATCGACGCCGCCGAGGCGAACCGGCTCGGGCTGGTCAACACCGTGGTCCCGGCCAGCGCGCTGCTGACGACCGCGCACCGGTGGGCGGCACGGCTGGCCGACCGGCCGCGCGCCACGCTGGCCATGGCCAAGGAAGCGCTGGACGCGGGCATCGACCACGCCCTCGAATCGGCGCTGCGGCTGGAGATCCGGCACGCGATCCGCACCGAGGAGCTCGCGGCCGACCGGACTGGAGACGCCCGATGAACGCCGAAACACTCGTCGACCTCGTCCGCGGCGCCGCGCGGCGCTGGCCGGATCGCACCGCGTGGACCTTCGACCACACCGGCCGGGAACTCACCTTCGCCGAGATCGACCGCCGCAGCGACGCGCTGGCCGTGCTGCTGGCCGATTCGGGCGTGACGGCGGGCGACCGCGTAGCGGTGATGATGGACAACCGCCCGGAATTCCCGCTCGGCTGGCTCGCCGCGGCCAAGCTCGGCGCGGCGATGGTCCCGGTCAACAACCGCTACCAGGAGTACGACGCCACCCACGTGCTCGCGCACTCGCAAGCCCGCGTCGTGCTGACCACCGCCGAGCACGCGGATCTGCTCGCCCGGGTCCGCAAGGCCACTTCGGTGCGGCAGGTTCTCGACGTCGACGCCATCGACCTCCCGGTGGCCGAAGCGCCGCGGTGCGCGCGGCCGGCACCGGAGGCGCTCGCGAACGTCCAGTACACCTCCGGCACCACCGGCGCGCCGAAGGGCTGCGCGCTCCCCCACCGCTACTGGACCACGCTCGCGTCCGGCCTGGTCGACGGCTTCCCGGGCATCGACGACAGCGACACGATCCTGACTGCCCAGCCGTTCCACTACATCGATCCGCAGTGGAACGTCGCGCTCGGCCTCGCCGCCGGGGCACGGCTCGTGGTGCTGGACCGCTTCCACCCCACCACGTTCTGGGCGAAGGTCCGCGAGCACGGCGTCACGTGGTTCTACTGCCTGGGCCTGATGCCGAAGCTGCTGCTCGACCAGGCCCCATCGCCGGCCGACCGGGAGCACCGGGTGCGCGCGATCAGCGCGTCGACGATCCCGCCGAACCTGCACGCCGCGCTCGAACGGCGGTGGGGCGTCCCGTGGTTCGAGGCGTTCGGCATGACCGAAACCGGCAGCGACATCAGGATGACCCCGAGGGATCACGACGCCGCGGTGGGCACGGGCTGCCTCGGCCGGGCGGCGCCCGGCCGCGAGGTCATGATCGTCGACGGTGACGGCGCCCCGGTGCCGCGCGGCGAGGTCGGCGAGCTGACCATCCGCGGCACCGGCCTGATGCACGGCTACTTCCGCGATCCGGAGGCCACCGAGCGCGCCTTCCGGGCGGGCTGGTTCCACACCGGCGATCTGGCCCGGATGGACGACGAGGGCCGCGTCTACTACGCGGGCCGCACCAAGGACATGATCCGCCGCAGCGGCGAGAACATCGCCGCCGCCGAGGTCGAACGCGTGCTGCAACTGCACCCGGCGGTCGAGGTGGCCGCGGTCCTGCCGGAGCCGGACGAGTTGCGCGGCGAGGAGGTGCACGCGGTGATCGTCCTCCGCGGCGAGCCGTGCGATCCGCGCGAGCTGGCGGACTTCTGCGCCACCCAGCTCGCCTACTTCAAGGTCCCGCGCTACTGGACCTTCCGCGACCAGCTGCCGATGACGGCTTCGGAACGCGTCGCCAAGGCCGCCCTGCGCGCCGAGCTCCGCGACGAGGAGGCGGCCACCCACGACAGCCGCACCTGGTGATCGCCGCGGGTCAGGAGCGGTCGCGCTGAAATCGAGCGCCGCTCGCGGCCCAGTTGAGCGTTCTGTCGACTTTGCCCACTGCGGCTCCGGCTCGACCGTCCGGCGTACATTTGTTTGGTGCGCGCCGGGCTGCCCGCGCACGAACCGACAGAACGTTTCCGTCCTGGCCTGGCCGGGACCGCGGCACCGAGAAGGTTGATCGGGTGGTTGTCCCAACGGCTCGTCCGCAGCGCGCTGAGCGGCCGGGCCGCAGCAAGGCCGCAGGTCGATCGATCGGCGCGGTCTGGCTGCGCATGCTCGCGGTCGTCGCCGCCGGCTTCGCGCTCTACGCAGGCTCTCCCCCGCGCGAACTGTGGTGGCTGGCGCCGATCGCGTTCGCGGTGTTCGCGGCCGTGATCCGCGGCCGCAGAGCGCGCGCCGGATTCGGCTACGGCCTGCTGTTCGGCTTCGCGTTCCTGCTGCCGCTGCTGGGCTGGCTGCAGGACTTCCTCGGCGCCGACTTCGGCCCGTGGCCGTGGCTGGGCGTGGCGGGCGTCCAGGCCCTGTTCGTCGCGCTCGGCGGGGCCGGAATGGCGCGCGTCAGCCGCCTACCGGGAGCCCCGGTGTGGATGGCCGCGGTGTTCGTCGCCGCCGAGGCGCTGCGCTCGGCCGTGCCGTTCGGCGGATTCCCGTGGGGCAGGCTGGCATTCACCCAGGACACCGGCCTGTTCCTGCCGCTGGCCGCGCTCGGCGGCACCGCCGTGGTGTCCTTCGCCGTCGCGGTGGTCGGCGGCGGTCTGGCCGAGCTCGCCCGCCGCGCGCGCACCCCGCGCCGCTGGATCGCGCCGCTGGCCGCCGTGCTCGTGCCGGTCGTGGCAGGCCTGGCCATGCTGCCCTTCATCGGCACCGACCCCAACGCCGGAACCGCCCGGGTCGCGATCGTGCAGGGCAACGCGCCCAACCTGGGGCTCGGCCTGCTGTACGAGGACGACGTCCTGCACGCCAACCACATCGCGGCCGCGCAGCAGCTCGTCGACGACCAGAAGAAAGGCCGCCTGGACTTCGTCGTGCTGCCCGAGCAGGTCGGCAGCTGGGGGCCGAGCCGGACCGACCCGGATCTCTCGGGCATCGCCGCGCAGCTCGGCGTCCCGCTGGTGGTCGGCGGCCTCGGCAAGGACGCCGACGGCGACCTGCACAACCAGATCGTCCGGTGGGACCCGGCAACGGGCGCGGGCGACCGCTACATCAAACAGCACCTGGTGCCCTTCGCCGAGACGATCCCGATGCGGCCGGTAGCGCGGCTGGTAAGCCCGTTCGTGGACCGCTTCCGCTCGGACATGGTGCCCGGCGACGAGCCCGGCGTGCTCGACGTCGGAGGCATCCGGGTGGGCGTCGGCATCTGCTACGACGTCGCCTACGACGACGTGTTCACCGGCGCCGCCCAGCAGGGCGCGACGCTGCTCGCGGTGCCGACCAACAACGCCTGGTACGGCCACTCGGAGATGAGCTACCAGCAGCTGGCGATGTCCCGGCTGCGCGCGGTGGAGCACGGGCGGGCGGTCCTGGTGGCGGCGACCAGCGGCGTCAGCGCCGTGGTGCAGCCGGACGGCACCGTGACCCAGCAGACCGAGCTGTTCACCGCGCAGAACCTCATCGCCGACGTGCCGCTGCGCTCGACGCAGACGCTCGCCACCCAGCTGGGCAGCGCTCCGATGTGGACACTGGTCGTGCTGGGCGTCGGAGCGGTGGCGCTGTCCTGGTGGCGGCCCCGGCGGACCGCGGACGCCTGAACCCGACCGATACGAGTGCACGGCCGGCCGAGCGGGCCGGCTAGGAGGACATGGATGGCGAACCGGCAAGCCCCCGGAGCCGGTGACGACTCGGCACTGGTGGTGATCCCCACCTACAACGAGCGGGACAACCTGGAACCGATCGTGCGGCGGCTGTTCGCCGCACTGCCCGCGGCGCACGTGCTGGTCGTCGACGACGGCAGCCCGGACGGCACCGGCGAGGTGGCCGACGGGCTCGCCGCCGACGACGAGCGGGTGCACGTGCTGCACCGGAGCGAGAAGGCCGGTCTCGGCGCGGCGTACGTGGCCGGCTTCGAGTGGGCGCTGGCGCGGGACTACGGCGCGATCATCGAGATGGACGCCGACGGCTCGCACTCGCCCGAAGACCTGCCCCGGTTGATCGGCATGCTCGGCCCGGACGGCACCGGCGCCGACGTCGTGCTGGGTTCGCGCTACGTGCCGGGCGGGCGGACCGTGAACTGGCCCTGGTACCGGGCGCTGCTGTCCCGCGGCGCCAACGTGTACTCCAAGCTGGCGCTCGGCGTGTCGATCAACGACATCACCTCCGGCTACCGCGTGTACCGCCGGGAGGTCCTGGACACGCTGCAGCTGCACAACGTCGCCTCGCAGGGCTACTGCTTCCAGGTGGATCTGGCGTGGCGCGCGGTGGAGGCCGGGTTCGTGGTCGTGGAGGTGCCGATCACGTTCGTGGAGCGCGAGATCGGCAGTTCGAAGATGGACGCCGAGGTAGTGCGCGAAGCCCTCGTCAGGGTGACGAAGTGGGGCCTGCGCCGCCGCGGCAACCAGGCTGCGAGTGTCCTGCGCTCGCTCCGCCGCTGACGGCCGCGGGATCCGAGCACGTCAAAGCGCCTGGGACGGTGTCCCAGGCGCTTCGTCGGATACTGTCGATCAGTGCCCGCGGCGTGTCCGCAGCAGGTCGAGGCGCTCGTTTAGCAGCTCCTCGAGCTCCGGGATGGTGCGCCGCTCCAGCAGCATGTCCCAGTGGGTGCGCGGCGGCTTGGCCTTCTTCTGCTCCGGCTCGCTACCGTCGATGATCTTCGACTCGGTGCCGTGCAGGCGGCACTCCCAGGTCGGCGGCACCTCGGCGTCGTCGGAGAACGGCACCTCGAACTCGTGGCTCTTGGGGCAGGCGTAGCGCACCGTCCGGCGCGGTGCGAGGTCGTGGTTCCGGTCGGTCTCGTAGCTCACCGCTCCGAGCCGGCTGCCACGCAGAACGCGGTCGGCCATGACGGTTCCTTTCACTTCGGCCCGGGACCTGGCCCGAGCGGTTGTGCTCACCGTGTGCAACGACGGGGGACCCGCCGTCTGTTCCCGGTGTAGTGCTTCTGGTTGCCGTCGGTGACGTTGTTCACCCATCAACGACGGCTTTCTCCCTAGAGATGCAGTCGGTCTGCGTTCGTGACGCGTTATCCCACTCGCAATCTATAGGTGCGTTCGAACGGGTGATAGTGCCAGATGATGAGTGACTATGGCCAAGTCGGATCTCGGAAAAGTGACCATAGTGGGACGGAGATCACGACACGGACGGCGGACAAGACGCGAAAATTGGTAACTGATTGTAGCGATACTTGGTTCCCTGTTGTCACAACGCTGCGTACCGGCATATTCCGATCATGTGGAAAATCCCGGCCACGCCTGTCACCAGCATGGAGCAACGCCGCCGCCTTGGCGAGGCGGGCGCGGATCGTCACCCGCCGGCACGCAGCGTGGTCGGCGAGCTCCTCAGAGGACCTTCGGCGCCGGATTGCCGACCGCCTCGATCGCCCGCCGCACCGGAACCAGCGCGACCAGCACCAACCCGACCGCGAAGAACACCACCAGCGAGATGATCGCCAGCCGGAACGATCCGGTCGCCTGCCCGACCCCGGCGAACACCAGCGGGCCCAGCCACGACGTGGAGCGCTCCCCCACTTCGTACAGCGAGAAGTACTCTGCCTCCCGACCGGGCGGCACCATCTGGCTGAACAACGACCGGGACAGCGCGTTGGTGCCGCCGAGCACCAGCCCGATGCCCACCGCCAGGCCGTAGAACTGCGTTTCCTGGCCGGCCTGCACGAAGTACGCGGCGACCAGCACCACCAGCCAGGTGGCGAGGCTGATCAGGATCGTCTTCTTCGCGCCGATGCGCCGCGCCACCACCCCGTGCAGCATCCCGCCGACGAAGGCGATGAACTGCACGATGAGCAGCGTGATGATCAACGAGTCCTGCGGGAGCTTGAGCTCCAGGTTGCCGTACTGCGCCGAGACCTGGGTCACAGTGGAGATGCCGTCGGTGTAGATCCAGTACGCCCCGAGGAACGCCAGCGTCAGCGGGAAGTGCTTCGCCTCCCGGAACGTGGTCATCAACTGCTTGAAGCCCGCGGTGACCGCGGACGGGCCGCGCACGGCCCCCTCCCGGGCACGGTGCCCGCGCAGCGCCGCCAGCGGCAGCAGCGTGAACACGGCCCACCAGACGCCCGAGGACAGGAAGATCAGCCGGACCGCGGTCTCCGTGCTCATGCCGATCGAGTCGTGGCCGAGGTAGATCACCAGGTGCATGGCCAGCGCCGCACCACTGCCCAGGTAGCCGACGGCCCAGCCGCGGGTGGAGACGTCGTCCCGCTCGTCGACGGAGGCGATCTCCGGCAGGAACGAGTAGTAGACGACCACCGAAGCGCCGAAGCAGATGTTGGCGACGATGAACAGCACCACGCCGAGCTGCCAGTTCTGCCCGCCCACCAGCGCCAGCAGCGCCGTGGTCGCCGCGCCGCCGAACGCGAAGATCGCCAGCATCAGCCGCTTGCTCTGCGTCCGGTCCGCGATCGCCCCGGTGATCGGCAGCACGACCACCTGCACGACGGTGGCCACCGACAGCAGGTAGCCCCACAGCGATCCGGCCGGGAACACCAGCCCGAACGCCGAGATGTCGCACTGCACCAGCGCGTTGTTCTGCGGGCAGGCGTTCAGGCCGTTGCGCGCCACGTCGGCCTTCGCGGCCTCGGTCGCCACCGAGGTCAGGTAGAGCGAGAGGAAGACCGTGGTCACCGATGTCGGGAACACCGAGTTGGCCCAGTCGTACCAGCACCAACCCCGCTGTTCCCGGCGCCGCCTCTGCGCGGCGTCCGGTGCCAGGTCGCTGTCCATCACGCTCATCCGTTCGGTCCTCCGGCCAAGATCACTCGATTGGGGGTAACCGGACCTTACTGGCTCAACGATCGCGGTGGAGGTCCGTGCGGAGACAATGCGTAGTTCTGCTCATCCGCCGACCTCCGGCTGCGGCTCGCCGAACCGCTCCCGCAACACCTCCCGCAGCACGTCGGGCCGATCGGTGACCAGCCCGTCCACGCCTAGATCCAGCAGTTCCCGCATCTCCACGGCGTCGTCGACGGTCCACACGTGGACCTCCAGCCCCCAGCGATGAGCCTGGCGCACGAAGCGGGAGTCGATCAAGCGCAGCCGCCCGAAACCCGTCGGCACCTGCGTGGCGCCACCGGCCACCGACGACCGCAACGGCCAGCCGCCCCACCGCGAGCCCAACCACAGCAACCCGGCCGAACGGCGCCCCGTCGAGGTGAGCAGCCGCGGCCCGATGGCCCGCCGCATCGCGGCTAGCCGGTGCTCGGCGAACGACGCCAAGCACACGCGGTCCCAGGCGTTGTGCCTGCGCAGCGTCCGCAGCACCGGGCCCACCGCCGAGTCCGCCTTGACGTCGATGTTGAAGTACGTCTCCGGCAGCTCCTCCAGCGCGGCATCCAGGCCGCACACCGGTTCCCGGCCGCCGATCAGCGCCGAGCCGACGACCGACCAGGGCAGCCGCTCGATGACGCCGCGGCCGTCCGTGGTTCGATCCAGCGTCGCGTCGTGGTTCACCACTACGACGCCGTCGGCGGTCGCGTGGACGTCGGTCTCGATGTAGTGGTAACCCTCGTCGGCGGCGCGACGGAACGCGGCCAGCGAGTTCTCCAGGTCGTGCAGCTCCCCGAGGTGCCACCCGCGGTGGGCGAACGCGCGGGGCCGGGGGCCGGACAGGAAAGGATGCGTCACGCCTGCAACTCTGCCCGATCGGCGTGCCTGCATCGCGCAGGCGGGGCCTTTGGCTAACGTGATCGATCGTGGAAACCTCCGACCTGCCGTCTCGCCGCCAACGCCAAGCCAGGCACTGCGCGTGGTGCGGACGGCGCGTTCCGGAGTCGGGCCGGCAAGGGCGTCCCCGCCTGTACTGCGCGCAGTCCTGCCGTCAACGCGCCTATGAGCGCCGCACCGCGGTGCAACGCGGCGGCCTCCCGGAAGACGCGGTGGTGCTCTCCGCCGCCGAACTCGCCGACCTGCAGGACAGGCTGTTCCAGCTGCGGTGCGCGGCCGAAGACGTCGTCACCGCCGTCGAGGACGCCGCCGACCACGCCGAACTGCGCAAGCTCGCGACCCAGGTGGTGGCGGTGGCCGGGGAGCTCGAACGGCTGCGGTGAGACGAACGGAGCATTGTGCGGACCGGCCGGGATGACCAGGATGAGTTGGTCCCCAGCGGTGGCGAGGAATCGACGGTGCCCGCACGTCCCGTAGTCCGCGGCTTGCGCCGCGCCGACCTGATCAGCCAGGACCCGATAGCTTCGGCGGTCTTCTACCGGGCCCTGCTCGACTGGACCCCGGCGCCGACCGGCGTCGGCTTCGACTGCTGGGTGGGCAACCGGCGCTGCGCCGCGATGCGCGCCCCACGCGGCCGCGAACGACCCGGCTGGCGCCCGATGTTCGCCGGCACCACCCAGGACGGTTCGCTGACCGGCCCCGACGACGCGGTCGCGCTCATCGCCAAGGGGCGGGCCCAGCACGGGCCCTGGGCGCCGAGCCCGCGGCCGGGAGAGCCCTGTTGGATCGAGCTGTGCACGGCGGTCTCGGACCGCGCCGACGCGTTCTGGGCGGACATCCTGAGCTGGTCGGTGCACGCGGACCAGTACCTCGCCGACGGCCGACCGCTGGCATCCCGCACGATGCGGCGACCGACGGGCTGGGGCTGGCTGTGCTACTTCGCGGTGGAGGACGTCGACGCGATCAGCGTCCGGGTGGCGGAGCTGGGCGGCGAGACCATCGACCGGCCCGAACACCCGCTGCTGGGCGCGACTGCGGTGGTGTCCGACCCGGCCGGGGCGACGATCGGCCTGGCCGCCGCCGACAAGTGGGGCTGAAGGCGGGCGAGCAAATCGGTTGCGGGCGCGATCAAGCACCTGACGCGGTGCGGGTTCCGCAGTTCCCGCGAGGTTCGCATTCCGCACCGAACACCGGTCGCGGAACTAGCCGCCGGACAGCTCGCCGAGCACCTGCAACGTCCGGTTGGCACGCACGGACAACCGCTGCTCGCGCGCGGTCACGTCGATGTAGGTCTGGCTGGAGTTGATCGACGAATGCCCGAGCAGCTTGGCGATCTCGGCGGCACTCGCCCCGTCCTCGGCGAGCCGCGTCGCGAACGTGTGCCGCAGCGCGTGCACCATCGCGCCCGGCTGCACCCGGTCGGAGACGCCGGCGGCCCGCAAGGACTGCCGCACCAGGTACTGCAGGCCGCCCCGGCGCAACGCCTCGCCGTGATGATCGACGAACAACGGCTCACCGCCGGGCAGCCGCTCGCCGAACCGCGCCCGCCGCGACTGCAGGTAGCCCTGGATCAACGAATCCAGGGTGTCCTCGATCGGGATGGACCGGTTCTTCCCACCCTTGCCGTGCACGTGCAGCCGGCGATCCCCGGGCCGGCCGGCCAGCGAAGCGACGGTCAGCTCCAGCAGCTCGGCCGAACGCACCCCGGTGCACAGCAGCGTGGCGAGCACCGCGAGATCGCGCTCCGGCCACGGATTCCGCGCCCGCCGGGCCCCGGCCGCCACCGTGCGCAGCAGCCGCTCGGGCGTGTCCTCGCCCTGCAGCGGCTTCGGTGTGGAGGGGGCGTTGCGCGGCTTGGGCACCACCTGCATCGGATTCCCGGACACCGCGCCCTCGACCACCAGGAACCCGAAGAAACCGTTCCAGGTCGACCAGGCCCGGGTCACCGACGAAGCGGACCGCGACGCGGCGAACCGCGCGAACGCCGACCGCAGCACCGAGGCGGTGACCCGGTCCACGGCCAGCCGGTCGGCGCCGGTGCCGGTGAGCTCGACGAGCTCACCGGCCACCGACTCCAGGTCGCGGCGGTAGGCGCGCAGCGAATTGGCCGCGAGCTTCCTGGCCTGCAGGTGCTCCAGGTAGATCTCGATCAACCGCGCCACGTCCACGCCGCACCTCCCCGGTGATCAACTCGGGTAGATGAAACCAGACGGCACCGACATTCAGCTGTTGCGGATGAACCGGTCCAGCACGCGGGTGCCGAACTTCAGCGAATCCACCGGGACCCGCTCGTCGACGCCGTGGAACAGGGAGGCGAAGTCGAGGTCCGCGGGCAGCTTCAACGGCGCGAAGCCGTAGCAGCTCATGCCCAGCCGGCTGAACGACTTCGCATCGGTCCCGCCGGACATCATGTAGGGCAGCGCCTTCGCACCCGGATCCTCGGCGAGCAGCGAGGCGGTCATCGCATCGACGATGCGGCCCTCGAACTTGGTCTCCACCGGCGGCAACCCGACCCACTCCCGCTCCACGTCAGGCCCGAGGAGCTCGGCCAGCTCGCGGTCGAAGGCCTCCTCGCGCCCGGGCAGGATCCGGCAGTCCACAGCGGCCTCGGCCACCGACGGGATCACGTTGTGCTTGTACCCGGCGGTGAGCATCGTCGGATTGGCGGTGTCGCGCAGCGTTGCGCCGACGATCCGCGACAGGTTCCCGAGCTTGGCGACGGCGCCCTCGATGTCGTTCTCCGGGAAGTCCCAGCCGGTGATCTCGGTGACGCCGTCGAGGAACTCGCGAACCGAGTCGGTCAGCACCAGCGGGAACCGGTGGTTGCCGAGCTTCGCGACGGCCTCGGAGAGCTTGGTGACGGCGTTGTCGTCGTGCACCATCGAGCCGTGCCCGGCGCGAGCACGCACCCGCAGCTTCAGCCAGCGGATGCCCTTCTCGGCGGACTGGACGAGGTAGGCGCGAACGCCGTCCTTGAGCGTGACCGAGAAGCCGCCGACCTCGCTGATCGCCTCGGTGCAGCCCTCGAAGAGCTCAGGCCGGTGGTCGACCAGCCACTGCGCCCCGTGGAAGCTGCCGGCCTCCTCGTCGGCCAGGAACGCGAAGACGACATCCCGCGGCGGGGTGATGCCGTCGCGCTTGAGCCGCCGCGCGACGGCGAGGCTCATGGCCAGCATGTCCTTCATGTCAACGGCGCCCCGGCCCCACACGTAGCCGTCCTGCACGGCCCCGGAGAACGGGTGGACGGACCACTCGGCGGGATCCGCGGGAACGACGTCCAGGTGCCCGTGCACCAGCAGCCCGCCCCGCGTGGAATCGGCGCCGGGCAATCGGGCGATGACGTTGCCGCGCCCGGGATGGTCCCCGGACTCGACGTAGGTGACGTCGTACCCGACCTCGCTGAGCTTGGCCGCCACGAACTCGGCGGCGGCCCGCTCGCCGACGAGCGTCTCGGGGTCGCCCGTGTTGGTGGTGTCGATGCGGATCAGGTCGCTGGCCAAGCCGACGACCTCGTCCTCGGCCCGCAGCAACCCAGCGTCGTGATCAGTGCCGGAGATACCCTCGTTGTGTGCGCTCACCAGGCATTTCTATCACCCGACCGAAGAAGAGGGGGGTGCCGTTGGAGGGTGTTTGACCATGGGCTAATCTATCTACACAACACAGCGGGACGGCCCGAAGAAAGAGGGGCCGAACCGAAGATGTCCGAGTGGCGGAATGGCAGACGCGCTAGCTTGAGGTGCTAGTGCCCTACTAATGGGCGTGGGGGTTCAAGTCCCCCCTCGGACACAAAATCGCGTGAAATTTCCCCATCACAGCGAGTACTTGAACACCGTATCGCGACGGCCCTTCGGCCGTCGCGATTTCTGGCGTCTGCAGGGGTGTTGTCCCCAGATGTGCACTGGCCACCGGGGCGGTGGCCATGAGTGAGCAGATCGTCACGGGCCTGGTGCCGCCCGTGGTCACCGACCATGACTCTCCGACCGAGGCGGGGAGCGGGGAGTGCCGCGGGGTGCCTCTGCCGGTCATCACCCGACGCCGTGAACTGCCGGTGACCTACGGCATGGTCCGGATGGACTCTTCCGGCCGGGTCTCGGCCAGACCGGTCTTGCACGCCCTGGAGTGGCAACCCGGTCAGAGTCTGACCATCCGGGTCGCCTCGGGAGCGGTCGTGCTACAGCCCGATCCGGGCGGGATCCACCGGCTGCCCGGCACACCGCAGATCATGATCCCCGCCACAGCCAGAGCCTCGTGCGGCATCCGCACCGGGGACCCGGTACTGCTGGTCGCCGACCCGCGGCGGGACATGCTGCTGGTCGACCCCCTGACCGCCGTGGACGAAGCCCTGGAGCAGCGTCACGCCATGGTGTGGGGCGGTGAGCCGGCATGACCGAGAACAAGATCACATCAGGAGCCGGTCCGAAGGAGATCGAAGCGGCGAAGCTGCTGCTCGGGCGCCTCGGTGTCTCGGTGGACGACCTCGTCAACACCCCGTCCACGCGGCCGCTCGCTCCGACCTTCGCCGAGTACATCCCCAAGGTCGCTGACGCGGTCAGCCCCGGAACCCGGCGCGTGTACAGCTCCTACTGGAAACGTGTGGAAGCAGAGTGGGGTCAGCGGCGGCTGGACGAACCAACGGCACTGGAGATCAAACAGCTCGCCGAAAAGACCCGCAACCAGGTGGTCATTCGCCGCAACGCCCGCGGTGGACGCGGCGCCGCCGAACACCTCATCGCCGCCCTGCGT
Source organism: Saccharopolyspora sp. NPDC050389 (assembly GCF_040655595.1). Classification (NCBI taxonomy): domain Bacteria; kingdom Bacillati; phylum Actinomycetota; class Actinomycetes; order Pseudonocardiales; family Pseudonocardiaceae; genus Saccharopolyspora; species Saccharopolyspora sp. NPDC050389. Next base: position 79,767 of record NZ_JBFAKG010000038.1, on the reverse strand, counting down.
TGCCTCTACAACCACGCTGTGGCCGACGAGCTGATCAGCGAGACCGACAACCCCGCCAAGAAAGTGCCCAAACCGCGCCGCTTGCCCACCACGCGCCGCGGCCTGCCGGACTCCCGGCTCGAGGAGATCAACCACGTCGCCGCCACCACCGGTAACGATCCCGTGCTCGACAGCCTCATCCTCCGGCTGCACACCGAAACAGCCTGCCGCCGAGGCGGAGCACTGGCCCTCACACCCCGGGACCTGGACCCCGACCTCTGCCTGATCATGCTCCACGAGAAAGGCGAGACCGTCCGCTGGCAACCAGTCTCCCCCACCCTCATGACCCATCTCCGCGAACACGCCGAACAACGCGGCGCCGCCACATCAGGTGGACAGCTCCTCCGCTACACCAACGGAAACCCCATCACCAAGCGACGCTACGACCACCTCTGGACCCGACTCGGCAAACACCTCCCCTGGGTCGCCACCCAGCAAATCAGCATCCACTGGCTTCGCCACACCACCCTGAAATGGGTCGAACGTAACTTCGGCTACGCCGTGGCCCGCGCCTACGCCGGCCACACCGACAACAACAACGGCGACGGCGGAAGCACCACCACCTACACCCGAGCCGACATCCGCGAAATCGCCACCGCACTCGCCGCCCTCACCGGAGAACCCCACCCACTAGCGGGCTAAAACCCAATAGTCCGTGAAACGTCCAACCCGGGAGGCCTGGCACCCAGCCAGGTCTCCCGTTTCTACCAGCGGCACCCGACACCACATTGCTCGTGGCCGGACGCCGGGCCGGATCACCAGGACGACCACTCACTCCTCGAGTATCCCAACCACGCGCCCTACAGAAACCACGAATCAGACGATCCACCCCCGACCCGTCACCCGGTGGGCACCGCGCCCGACGGTGGTTCAGGAATGAGCGATGGCCAGCGCACCGGGCCCATGACTCCGGCTCCGGACTTCGACTACGGCCAGGCCCGGCTGCGCCGCGTCCTGGAGACCGCCCGCCGTGGCGCCCCGCCGGCCAAACCCTCGCGGCTCGTGATCAGGCGGTGGCCGGTGAGCTGCCTGTGGAACGGGCCCGAACGCACCGTCGGGGCCAAAGCCAAAGGTGATGTGGTGTGGTTTGCCGGGATCGCTTCATACCTAGATCATCATGCGGGCACGGCCCGAGCACCCTAGCCCGTGAGACGCACGCCCGCGTGGTGGAGCCGTTCAGCATCAAAGCCTTTGGGCCAAGCCGTGGCCGCATCCGCCCGAACGCCTTCCAGCGTGGCATCTTCGAGATCAGCCCCGCTCAGGTCGGCACCGCGAAGATCGGCGCCTCGCAAGTTCGCTCCGCCGAGGTAGGCATGGCTCAAATCAGCGTGGACAAAGCTGGCTTCCTCAAGCTGGCATCGGCGGAGATCTGCGGACGTCAAATCACTGCGGTCCAACCGTATTCCCCGTAGCCAAGACCGTGCGAGATTCGTGTAGCGCAGCTGAACGTTGACCAGTTCGCCCTGATGGAGCTGCAGGCCGCGAAGGTCTACTCGGGGCAGGTAGAGCGTCGCCTCGTCAGGCACCTTCCGGCCCGCAGCAGGGGAAGGCAGACGGCGCGCCAAGACGCTGACAGCGGCGTGAGTGTCTGGTGCAAGGATCTGCAGCCAGGGACGTTCCTCGATCGCCGAGGTCGGATGCTCAGGCCCGCCAGGTGCGCCGACGTGCCAGGGAGCGTGATTGCGGACGAAGGCCGTCAAAATGAACTGGACCGCCTTACGGTCCTCCGGAGAATTCTTTGCAATGCGCTCCAGCGCATAGACGCCACCGATGCGGACGTCGACGTTGTCATTCCCGATGTGCTCGATAGCCTGGGTGAAGCGCTCGGTGATCTGCCCTTCCCTGCTCACCCGCACCTGTCGCCACGTCGCCGCGGCGCCGACAATGACCAGCGTCCCCGCCACCGTTTGCAGAAGCGCCGAGCGAACGTTGTTCTGCAACTGAGCCTGTGCTTGCTGAAGCTGTATGCGGACATCAGCGCTAGACACAGCCCGCAAGTCTGCCTCTGTCAACGATGGATAGAACTGGGACGGCACCAAGGTCAGCACGCAGACCACAACGCCGAACAAAGTCACGCCGGCGATTGCGGCCCAGACAGCTCCTCGCATCACAGGGGTCAAACTTTCCTCATCCCCGAGTGCTGCGGTATCCGCCATCAGAGCCCACCGCGACATGCCAGCCACAAGCGAGAGCTAGGATGCACCGGAACCAGCCGCGCCGCGCATTCGTCGCCCTCCAGCCTTCGCGGGCAGAACACTGTTGACGGAACGAGTTGCTGAACGGGCAGGTCGCCGACAGCGGTCGAGACAGAGAAGGTGACCACGCCGAGCCACTGCCCGCGATCGGATCGCAGCCACGCGAGCTGCGTGCCCGCCACCAAGCGGTTGAGCTCAACCCTCTCCCCGCGCAGGTCGGACGTGCCGTCACATCCAACTGAGGTGAGGCCGATCAGCGCCAACCCGATGATCGTTTCCCCCCACAGCACTAGCTTCCCTAGCACCCGCAGCAAGCACTGCGTTCAGCAAATGCTACCCGGATGAAACGGCGTGCCGCTTCACGCGGCCTCGCGTGCCGGTGCCGAGGTCAGTCGAGCCAGTCGGTCGGGATCAGGGCCCTGCGACGCCCGTCGACTGGTCGCCAGTTCTCCACGATGGCTTCCTGGAACCACGGTTGCTCGGTGAGGTTGGCGTGGTCGCAAACGATGATCTGCAACGTGCCTTCGTTGAGATCGGCCACATCTCGCAAGAGCTCGAAGTAAGCGGTGACCGTGGCCCAGTCGGCGTCCTGAACGGTGGTGGCGTCCTTGATCTTCGCTGGGAAGAAGGCCTGGGTCGGCTGGTCCAGCATGAGAAAGCTCGGCACCGGCCGGTTGTGGAGCCGGAAATAAGTATGCAGGGCGAGGTGTGCGACGAGGTGGTAACCGATCCAGTTTTTGGCACTACCGATGCGGTTCAGCGGGAGACGTCCCAGGGGACGGCGGACCACGACATTGAGCTGGCTGAGGCTGATGGCCACTTCGTCGGCCGCTGCGGCCTGTCCTAGGTTCAGGCGCTTGGCCCAGGTGGTCATGTTGGCCGCGACGTCGGTGAGCCGTCGTTCCGTCTCGGCGTTGATGTCGTCTTCGTCGATCAGAGCTTGGAGTGAAGCGAGGTTTTCCTGGGCTAGAATCAGGTCGTTGTGCAGCCGGCCGATGTCACCGGCAGGTGATTCTGTGTCGGCGGTGAGCGCCTGTTCGATCCGTCCCTGGATCCGGGCGATGCGCACATGCTGCTCCTGGAGATTGCGCATGCGTTCGTCGCTGGCGGCAAATGCCCGCAGTTGGACCCCGTTTACCCGCAGGCGTTCGACGACACCTTCCCGCTCAGCCTGCAGGGATCGCCGGTGTTCGTCACGAATCGGCTGAACGGTCTGGGCTTGGTTGAGTTCCTCGGAAAGCTGATCGGTGAGCATGGCGATTTCGGTGGCCGAGGCATCGGGCACGTCCAACGGACGTGTGCACATCGGACAGATGGCAGCATCGTGGTCCTGCTCGGGCCCGAGCAGATCGAGAGACTTGAGGCGGCCGAGCTGAAGATACAGCTCCCCGGTGAAGGCCTGTCCTTGCTTTTGCCAGCGTTCCACCAGTGCAAGAGCTTCGTCGAGCTGCTGCAACTGCTCACGCAGGCCTCTTCGCTCTTCAGTTAGAGCCTGGCGCTGGTCCCTGATTTCCACGGGGCCCAAGGTCGACGCCGTGACGGTGAGTGCCTGTTCCAGCAGATACCGGATCTGCTCGGGATCAGGCGTTGACGAAACCTCCCCCAGGAGTCCTTCGCCCTGGGCAAGTCGAAGCAGGGCAAGGCCGTTTGCGTCCACTGCGGCTCGGTGACGCCGGGCGTCGTCGAGTTTGCGTTGAGCGGCGCGTTGGGCTCGCTGGGCCTCGTTGAAGTAATGGCGACGCAGAGCCTGTTCGGGGCCGGCGGCCCCGAGGAAGTAAGGGAGGGTGTCTTTGAGGGCCTGGGCCATGCCGTTCTCGGTCTGGCGGTGGAAGAGGGCTTTCTTGTCGGCGATCTCGTTCTGGTTCTGGAAGCACAGGAGGGCGGCTTGGGCGATGGAGACGTCAAAGGGTGCGCGTGCGGCGCCACTGGGAGGCTGGAAGCGGAAGTCTTCGATGCCCAGGCGGGCACTTAGCTGGCTGCGCAGCGCGGCGACGTTTGAATTCGGCGTCAGTTCGTCGGCGGAGGGTAGGTCGAGGGTTTCGTTGCCGGTGCGGATCATGGCCTGTGTGGTCGAGTTACCTGAGGGTCGGGGCCGCGCAAGGACCATGCGGCTGTCCCGGAAAGCGACCAGGAGTGCGTACCAGCCCACGGTCTGGTCAATCGGTTCGTCGGGCAGGTTGGGGGTGCTGCGTCCCAGGCAGTAGTCGACGATGTCGAGGATCTCGGATTTCCCGGTCTCGGACTCGCCGGTGAGGATGTTGAGCGCCCCGGGGCGAAAACGCAGGACCCTTGGCGTGGGCCTGCGGTCTCGGTGATAGAGGGCCAGGGCGAGTAGTTGCATGGTGGTTCGCAAGCTCCTTGTGGAGTTGGTCAGGGGCGGACGCCGAGAAGGGTGAAAGCGAGGGCAGGTTCGACAACAGCAAGCCAGCGGCCGACGAGACCTGCACGGCGGGCGCATTCCGTGACTTCCTCGCTAGCAGCTGCCGAGGCGGATCTGGGTGCTCGAGGGCAGCGCAGGCCTGATGAGGTGACGTCGATGGCCCGGTGACGGACGGCGGTGCGCAGGCTGGCTCTGGTGTATTCGGTCAGTACGACGGCCCGTTCCGCGAAGGCGGCCTGATGCTGGGGGTGTTCGGTTAGCCACGCGGACATGGAGTGGACGGATTGCGTGGGCAGGTCGTTGCGGGTGTCGGCGGGCAGAACGAACGGCAGGACGAGAAAGATGCAGGGCCAGGCGAGGGGGCGGCCAGCTTTCTTGGTGGCGGCGTGGACGCTGGTTGCCAGGAGGTAAGCACCAAAGGCCGTGTTAAGCAGTGCCTGGGCTTCGGGGACGCGATGGTTGGTCATAGTCACTGAGCCCATCGCTCGTTGTGGCTTCGGCGCAGTTCGGGGAAGTCGGGATGCCAGCCGATCGAGTCTTCAGGCTCGGCTGTTTGCGGCCGGCCGGCGAGGCTGTGCATGGTGCCGCGGCCGATCCATCCTTCGGTGGCGCTGCCGGGACGAGCGGGTTTGTCCGCCACCTTGTCCATGATGTCGTCCAGGACGCGCTTACCAATGGCCTTGCGTTCCAAAGCAGGCGTGTCGTCCTCGATGTCGTCGGTGTGCCTGGTGAACACATGGTCCCACTCATCCCACAGGAGCCGCTCATAGTCCCCAAGGCCCTCTTCGGTGATCTTGAAGGTGCGCAACCATTCCGAGCGTTGAGCGCGGGCGTAGTGGTAGTCGCGCAGGTGGGTAGCGATGGTGCGGTCTTTGAGACCGATCCACTGCATCTGGGCCACGACCAAGCCGTCTTTGTAGGCGTCGATCTCGGCATTGGTGAGCCGGCGAAGAGACTCGGTGATGGGCAGGTTCTTTCCCGCGAACCGGTCGGTGATCTCGTCGAGGCGGCACTGCAGTTCTTGGGCAGTGACCGAGGGCCGTTCCCGGTTCTTGCGGTCCAGCAACTCCACGGCCATGCCGTACCACCACCCCTTGATCTCGTTGAGGATGGCGTGGGCGTGCTGGCCGGGCCTGATCCCCAACGTCCTGGCCAGATTAGAGTCGAGGTCTGACATCAGCGGGGATCCGTCGTTGATCTCAATGGCGGCAACGAGACGATAGCGCTGTGCCAGTGTCAGGTCCGTGAACTTCTTCCTGTCTTTGGCGGTGGTCTCAGGCTCTTGGGCCTTGGCGACCTTCTCCATACCGGCCAGGGCATCGTCGACGGACCGTCCCGAGCCGGGGCGGAGTTGGTGGAGGAAGGTGCCTTCGGCCGCCACCTGGGTGGAGACCAGCCGCAGCATCGGCATGGCCCCGGCCGACAGGCGTCCCAGCGTTTTCAGCGCATCGATCCACGACGCGACGGAACGCCAAAAGTCCTTCCCCGTCTCACTCAGTTGCCCGGCGTCGCCTCGATGCTTGGACTGCAGGAGCTCGACGGGATCCTTTGTCTCATTGTGCAGGAACTCGATGTCGTCGAGTACTTCCATGCGGACCTCAGCCGTGATGTCGTCCCAGCTGCGCTGGGCGAGCTCCAGCAGGGCCAGTTCGCATTGATAGAGGTATCCGGTCATCTGGCCTGCCGCCGAATGCGACCCTGCGTGCGCCACGTTCCCCACTTGTGGTCGAGCCTGTACTAGCGATATTTCCTTCGTCGTATGGGCGGGACAGTCACGATAACGTGCGGTTTTCACGGCTGTGGTCGATCCGCACGAACCACCTCACCATTCCCCCTTTCGGCGTAACGTAGCTTTCCCATGAAAGCGAAAATCCGCATTCAGGCGATCACTTACAGTGACATACTGGCTGCGACACCAGCTGTGGCGGTGCTTTGCGGCTTAATCAGCGCGCTAGACGCCGATCGGCCTGGACCTCGTTGTTCCCAGGCCACTGCTACAGCGCGGTGGGTAAGTGTTTGGCCGAGGAGGTCGCCGTCCTGTTGGGCTCCTGCTAGCCCCCTCTTGGACCGGGAACCGCGAGATCGCGAGCATAGAGACCGGCCACCGACAACGCGTTTCCCGCGAGCCCTGCCCGCACGCGCACCCTCCACCGGCGCGGAAACCCACGGGGAGTTCACGGAGCGTCTTCCCTTCGGTGGGGATACCCAGCCTTGATCATCATTGGGTTGATGTTGGCGAGCCGCTGACCATGCCGCCCATTCACCGATCCGGCAGGTGTACGTGATCAAATGTGAGGCTGTAGTCATTGGCGACGACAATGTGTGCCATACGCTGTGCAAGGCAACGACCTGACGCGGTGAGTCGGTGTCCGCCAGGTAGCTGAGCAGCGCGGTTGATCGCCAAGAGTCACCTCCGTCCACCGACTCGAACGCTCAGCTGCCCCGACTCGCTCACGCTCGCAGGTCCCCCAAAAAGAGTCTTTTTGTCAACATGACAATAAGATAGCGTCGGGTACGTGAACGATGAGAACTGGTCGGCCCCAGAGATTCTGGTGGCGGTTGACCTGGTCATCCTGACGATCCGCTCCTCGGCGCTCCAAGTGCTGCTCGTGGAACGCGGCATTGCGCCATACCGTGGGCATCAAGCCCTTCCCGGCGGTTTTCTGAACAACGCCACCGAGGACATCGAGGTGGCAGCTCACCGCGAGTTGAACGAGGAAGCGAACCTCGACGGCACACAACTACACCTTGAGCAGTTGGGCGCCTACGGCAAGCCCGATCGCGATCCGCGTGGACGCGTGATCTCTGTGGCCTACCTCGCTATCGCCCCGAGCCTCCCGGAGCCGATCGCGGGTACCGACGCCGCAAGTGCTTCCTGGCAGCCGGTCGAAGACGTGCTGAGCGGGCGCCTGAAGCTGGCCTTCGACCACTTGGAGATCGTCGCCGACGGTGTGGAGCGGGCTCGGGCGAAGCTGGAGCGGACAGCGCTGGCGACCGCGTTCTGCGCGGAGACCTTCACTATCTCGGACTTGCAGAAGGTCTACGAGGCGGTCTGGGGAGTCTCGCTCGATCCGCGGAATTTTTTCCGAAAGGTCCAGGGCGTCCCAGGATTCCTCGTACCCGTGGAGTCGACCCGCCGAACGACCAAAGGCCGCCCCGCCCGTCTGTACAGGGCCGGAACGCGAACCGTACTGCACCCGCCACTGATCCGCCCCGAACACCCGATGTCGGACGAGGAGGACCATTGACGAACGACCTGGTAGTGATACTCACAGCCTTCGATCTCGAGTATCACGCTGTCCGAGAGAGACTCGTCGCCCCGCAGCTGCACCACCACGACAAAGGCTCGCTTTTCGAGGTCGGCCGCCTGCGAGGCAGCGATTGCCGAATCGCGCTCGGGCAGTCCGGCAAGGGGAATCATCCGGCGGCAGTGTTCGCTGAAAGAGCGATACAGCAGTTCTCGCCGGCTGCGTTGTTGTTCGTCGGTGTGGCGGGCGCGTTGTGGGACAAGACGGAACTGGGTGACGTCGTCGTGGCGACCCACGTCTACGGGTATCACGGCGCGACCAGTGAAGACGATGGTGCGAAGGCCCGGCCGCGAGCCTGGGAAACCGCACATACCATCAACCAGCTCGCCCAGCACGTTGCCCGTTCCGATGACTGGTCCCACGCCCTTCCCGGCGATCACACGCCAAAGGTCCATTTCGGCCCTGTCGCGGCTGGCGAGGTCCTGCACAACTCCCGCCACTCTTATGAGGCCCGCTGGGTCCGGGAACACTTCAACGACGCGTTGGCCATCGAGATGGAGGCCGCCGGTGTCGCGCAAGCAGGACACTTCAACAACGTGCCGGTCGCGATCGTGCGCGGCATCAGCGATCGCGCCGATGGGACGAAGAACAGCAGCGACGACGCCGACTGGCAACCACGAGCCGCGGCCGGAGCCGCCACGTTCGCAACTCATCTCGCCAAGCAACTGATCGCCAGACAGGAGCACACCGCGATGGCGAAAGAGCGCGACACCACAAGCCACACCACTGTGACCAGCCACGGCATAGCCGGCATCGTGGCCCGCGATGTCCAGAACAGCACCGTCCACATGTCGACCGGGCCGGAATCCACCGCGACCGATCTGACAGTCAAGTTGCGTGGGCTACGCGATCAGCTAGCAAACGCGCGGGCCAACGGCGCCGTTGACGACGCCACCTACAAAGCGGCGAACGAAGAGCTCGACAACGCCAGTCGGGCCCTCGAAACGAATGAACCCGAGGCCAAGAACAGGGCCCTGCTGTCTCTAAAACGACTGCGCGGCCTAGTCGCCGAAGTCGCGGAGCTCGTGACCAAGATCGCCACCACTATCTCGGCGGTGAACGGCCTGTCATGAGCGAGGATTCGGAGACATCCACCACGAAGGTGAGCGCCGAGGCGGGATCAACGGCCGGCATCGTCGCAGGCGCCGTCCACAACTCGACCGTGTACGTGAGCACCCCGACTGACCCACCCATCCGGAAGTACGAGGTCGGCCGCAACCTTCTGGACGGCGGCGCGCCCGGCCAGGCCCGGGATCTCATCCGCGATGCCATCGCCCACGGCTTCGACTCCGCCGAAGTACGTTTCCACTGGGTGCTGGCCCTGCTCAGCAAGCGCTCCTACCGGGATCTCAACGCGCAGGAACGAGATCAGCTCGAACAGACATCAAAGGACCTGCACACCTTTCCGGAGAACGAGTGGAAGCTCGCCCTGTCCGCGGTGTGCACGCTGCTGGACGCCACGGCAGGCCGCAACTCCAACACGGCAGCCGCGCTCGACGAACTATTCGCGACCCAACCAAACCAGCGCGACAAGATAATGCGCCATCTCGACCTGGTCCTCACAGGCGGGATGAAAGACCGCCTGTGGTCGGAGGCCCGGGACGCGGCCAAGAAAGCTCAGGTGAGCAACGGCCGCTTCGACCGCGTGTGGGCGTACTTCCACCCCCTACCAGTCAAACCGCGTCCACGGGACGTGGCGCAAGTGTCCAGTACCGATCGAGACAAGGTATGGGGATTTCTCGGGGCTGCTGTGTTCGTCCTTGCCGTCGGCTACCTCGGATGGCTGGTGCTGCAGCGCGCCACGCCATTACCTGTGATCTCCTACCTGCTTTCGCTCCTCGCAGGTTACGTCGCGGCGCGCAACGCGCTGGAATGGCGCTACCGCACGCTACGCCTGAGAGCCAAGGAGAAAGTCTACTTCGGACTGACGGACCGCCGACGCGCTCCAGAAGGCGGGTTCGCCGACAAGGTCGACCAGTCCTTCGATCGCTACTTCAACAAGTACGCGCCGCAAGAGAAGACCCGTCAGGAATGGCTAGCTGCGACAACTGGGATCCGCAACGAGCTGCGCGACGAGATCGCTGAGACCTACCGGGAGAGCAGGATCCCAATCAGCCGGGTCAACTGGCTGATCGCCTACCTCGTGCTCGATGTCCGCAAACGCTGGCGAGCAGGCACGTTATTCGACTTTCAACGGCAGTACCGGACCACGCCGGCAACGAAGGCATGGTGTTCGCTGACGCTGATCGTGGCCATCCCCGCAGCAGTGATCGCTGCAGTAGCAGCGTTCCAGACCTCGCCGCTACCCGCCGTAGTAGCGATGCTCGCCGCGGTACTCAGCGGGCGCACCGCAGCGCAGCGTGGATTTCACATCGTCGCCGAGCGACGACGGTACGCCGAGGGGCACCTGGAGCAAGAGCAGGCGTTCGAAGAACGTTTAGCCGCCTACCACCGGTGGGAGCAAAAGCTGAACTCCATCCGCCCGGACGAGGACGAGATGGAAACCTGGCTGAACTCCGACAAGACCGTGCTGCTCGACAAGACACTGCGCCACTACCGGCTGGCGTGGCGCGACATCATCGCCCACTCATTCCTGCAGACCCCCGCTGCCGGGACCAAACGTGCCCGCTTCCAAGGCTGCCCCTGGAGGTACTCCAAGTACGACATCCGGCTGTTCCTCGTAACCCTGGACGGGGTTCGCGAGGTCAGCACTGAACTCAACTTCGAGACGGGCTCGTACAACGGCGAGGAACGGAGCAACTACCGCTTCGACGCCGTCTCCTCCGTCCACGTCGCCACCACCAGCACGCTCAAGTACACCCTGGAGCTGACCCTGAGCAACGGCCCCACCAGGAACATCCGAGTCACAGAACCCGACGAACAGCAACCCACTCCCGAGGAGCACATCGACTCCTTCATCGCTCTCAACCTCGAGACCGCAGGGTTCACCCCCACCCTGCACATCCTGGAAGGCATCGCCGCAGAGGGTAAGAACTGGATCCACCACCATCCGCACCGCAAACCGCCCGCGGATCACTGAACCGCGTCAATCGCCCTCACGCGACGATATTGCAGCGACGCCCCGGTCCCCTAATGAAAGCTTGTTGCCGGCTAGATTCCTCCAGCTGACTACCCCGCCCGCCGGGGCCGATGCGGAAGGTCAGCTGGAGTGGCCCGCCCAGTCAGAGCAGCCTCGACCAGCGCTTCGGACAGCAACGCGGTTCGGACTACTGATCGTCCGCGGCCCCAGTGCGCTTCGTGCGCTTGCCGTAGAGGTCTTCGCCGGCTTCAACGCGATCTATCTCAATGCGGTCGCCTGAGCTGTCGCCGCTGCTTTCCTTCCCGATGACTGTCCTACGCGCTTTCGCGTTCGTGATCCTGATGTCATCACCGCTGGGCGTCGTCGCATCCTGGTTACCGGAGCGTCTCGCCTGCACTAGCAGTCCCCCGGCTACGGACAATGCACAGACGACTGCTGAGACCCAGCTCGCGAACTCCCAGCTCTTCGCCGCAATCGCGAGCGCCACAGCCACTACGATCGCTGCGGCTCCGATCACCAACGCCACCCGCTTCAGCACTGCCATGACGATCAGTCTGCCAGCGCTCCCGTGGCCCGCATCCAGTCAGCTGATCTCACTCTGATCTCGCGATGCCTCCGTCCAATAGTTCAAAGGTCATTTGCCAGGCGTTGCCAGTAGGCGAGGTCATGTCGGGTGGTTCGCGTGTCGGGGTGTTCCGGACCGAGCACCTGCAGTTGGGAAGCTAATGTCGCTTCGAGCTCACGGACGGCCCCAGCCGCATCGCCGGCCTGGCCCCGAAAGAAAGCGAGGCTGTGCTGGGTCGTCAACGTGACCGGGTTCTTCGGCCCCAGCAGGACGTTTCTTTCCGTCAACAGCTTTTCCAGCTCAGCGACGGCCCCAGCCGCATCTCCTGCTAGGCCCCGAAAGTAGGCGAGGCTATGCCATGTGGCCATCGTGTCCGGGTCCTTTGGGCTGAGCCCCCGCCGCTGCGAGGCCAGCACCTCCTCTAACTCACCGACGGCCCCTGCCACGTCTCCGGCCTCACCCCGAGAAAATGCGAGGCTATGCCGAGTCGTCAAGGTGGTGGGATGGTGCGGCCCGAACGCCTGTAGCTGGCTAGCCAACAACTCCTCTAACTCGGCCACCGCCCCAGCCACGTCCCCAGCCCGACCCCGGCAGCTCGCAAGTTCGTGCCGGACGGTCAAGGTGGCGGGGTGATACGGCCCAAACAGCTGCACCTGGTCAGCCAACAACTCCTCCAGCTCAGTCACCGCCCCAGCCACATCGCCGGTCTGGGCTCGCCAGGTCGCAAGACTGCGCCGGGTCTTCAACGTGGCAGGATCCGTAGGCCCCAGCACCTGCAGCTGACCAGCCAACAACTCCTCCAACGCGACAATCGCCCCCGCTGCATCACCTGCCTCACCCCGAAAGAACGCAAGATTATGCAGAACAGCCAACGTGAGTGGGTCTTTGGGACCGAACCGCGTGAGCGTGCTGGCCAGCACCACTTCGCACTCGGCAACGGCCGCGGCCACGTCTCCCGCCCTCCCCCGCCAACCAGCAAGACAGTGGCGAATGATCAACGTGTCGGTGTGGTCAGCGTCCAGGACACGCTCGGCTTGGTCATGGAGATGCTGGAAGTAGGTGACCGCACCGGAGACGTTTCCCGTTATCCCCAGGCTCCGGCCGACGCGAAAAAGCACGAGGTGTGCCCCATCCGCGCTCCAAAGATGCTGCCCGCCATGGTCAGCAAGGTTTGCGGCGTTGTCTCGCAGAATCTGCTCGAAAGCGGCACCTGCACCGTGCCCTGACCAGATATGGACGAGGGCGTCTGCAGCAAATTGTGTCAGTTCCGCCAGCGTATGGTGGCCCGAAAGATCTTCGCGGGTGGCGCGTTGCACAAGAGCGTGTACGCGTAGGCCATGACGCCCGCTTCTGGTGTCACGGGTCGCCAGGCTGAGACGGTGCAAGTTCCACAGCGCGTCCCAGACATGCTCGGCACTCACGGTGTCAGCCGATGTGATCGCAGAAAGATGCTGCAGTACAGGAGGCGCTGTGAAAACGCCCGGGGGTATGCCGTTGGGGTCCAGTATCGAGGCCAACTCCAACAGCGGACGCGCAAGTCCTGCTGGAGAGAGCTGATTGGCCGCATCGATCGACAGCGACCATGTCGCCGCAACAGTGGTGCGGTGCTCGTCCGGAAGGCCATCGTGATCAGGAACTACGTCGGCCAGCCGTCGCGTCTCATCGGCTAGTCGTCGCCGGTATTCAGCACACGTGATGTTGCGCATGGCGATGTAGGGAGCTGCCTGTGCCAGCGCCAACGGCAAGAACCCGAGATCCTTAGCGAGTTCGGCCGCCTCCGCGGTCCGGCCACGGGCGCCGAGTTTGGCGCGGAGGTAGTTGAGTGCCTCCTGTGCGCCAAAAAGGCCGACCTCGATGACATGCCGGCCGTCGAAGGCAGATTCACCGCGACGGCGGGTCGTCACTACGGTATGACCAGTGTCGGGTGGCCAGAGTCCGTTGAGGTCACGGGGGTTTTGCAGGTCATCCAGGATGATGAGCCATCGTTTGGAAGTGGTCGCCAACCACGCCTGAAACTTCTGGCAAGCCTGTTCGGCAGTGAGGTCTTTGAGTTTGCTCTGTTCGTCTGCGCCGACATCGATGGCTGCCCTGGCGTAGCCGTTGACGACCGCTTCCTTGGAATCCGCTGTAATCCATACAAGCAGGTCAAGCTGATGGTTGTCCTTTGGCTGGTGCCACTGGCGTAGAAACCGTTGAGCGAGTTGCGCAGCGAGCTGCGTCTTACCGCCCCCTCCCAACCCTGTCAAAATATGGTGACGTGAGTGGCCCGACGTGTCACCAGGTGCAGGCTGGCTACCCACCGACGCTCCATCGCGTTCCACCGCCTGCGCGAGCTCCTCGCTCAACGTGCGCTGCTGGAAAGAGTTCGCCAGCTGCGGCACCACACCCACTAGTACCGGCCATGACACGCGTTGCGGGCCGCTCTGGTGCACAACCTGAGTACCGATGATGTCGCGGCCAGCCCGGGCACGGGCTTGCTTGACCTTGTCGCCTTTTCCGCGGTCAACCTCGTGCCAGCACCCGCCGGATCTCGGTCAGGCCGACGGCAGGGCGACCTTCACGACCAGTCCGCCCTCTGGGCGCGGCCGGGCGGCGACTGAGCCTCCGTGTGCCTCGGCAATCGCCCGCACGACCGAGAGGCCAAGTCCGCTGCCAGGTGGCGGGTCTGCGCGGTCGAAGCACAGCCTGCGGAACGGTTCGAAGAGTTGGTCCGCTAGCGCGTCATCCACGCGTGGGCCGCTGTTGGCGATCTCCACGAAGCTGGTCGTGCCTTCGCTCGCGGTGCACGCGGACACCCAGCCGCCCGGCACGTTGTGCACGATCGCGTTGTCCACGAGGTTGTGCACCAGTTGGGCGAGCAGGACCGAGTCGCCGAACACCTTGGCCGTGGCGAGGTCGCGCAGGGCCTCGACACGTTCGGCGGACTCGCCGAGCCGGTCCCGCAGGGCACCGTCGATCAACCGCCCCAGGTCCACGAGTTCGTTGCGGCGGATGGTGTCGGCGTTCTGCGCCAGCGCGAGCAGCCTGGTAAGCAGGCGCTGCTGATGATCGAGGCCGGCGAGGAGCGTGTGGCCTAGCACGGTCACGTTCGGGATGTCCGGGCGCGCCATTGCCACCTCGATGACTGTCCGCTGCGTCGCGACCGGTGTCTTCAGTTCATGCGCGGCGTTGGCAAGGAACCGCTGCTGGCTCGTGAACGATCGCTCCAGTCGAGACAACATGTGGTCGAACGCGTCGGCAAGTTCCTTGATCTCGTCGGCAGGGCCGTCCAACCTGATCCGCGTGTGCAGCGCTTGCTCGGCGGCGCGTTGCGCGGCCGAGGTGATCGTCCGCACCGGGCGCAGCGCACGGCGGGCAGTGATCCAGCCGAGCACCGCAGCGATCACCATCACCACTACCAGAGCGATGAGGCCGCTGGTGATCATCGACGAGTATGTGATCGTGCCCAGGTCGGTCGGCGGCCGGATCAGCTCCGGGAGCGGAGGCGCGGTGACGGCGGAGTCGCCGTCAGGGTAGCTGGGTTTTACGGACGCTGTGCCCGCCGGGAGCGCTCGGTCCGACAACAGCACGATCAGCCCGAGCATGACCGTGCCTGTCACCGCAGTCAGCGCTAGGTACGCGAACGTCAACCGTGCCCGCAACGGCCAGCGCTTCATGGGATCCGATACCCCACACCAGAAACGGTCTCGATCACCGCGGGTTCACCCAGTTTTCGGCGCAACGACGTCATTGTCACCCGCACGACGTTGGTGAACGGGTTAATGTTCTCGTCCCACGCTGTTTCCAGTAGTTCTTCCGCCGAGACGACCGCGCCGTTCGCACGGAGCAATTCTTCGAGCACGGCGTATTCTTTCTTGGTCAGCAAAACCGGAAAATCGGCGCGCAGCACCCGGTGCCGCGCAGAGTCGAGCACAATGCCCGCGCGCCGCAGCACTGGCGGCACAGCGGGTCTACTCCGCCTTCCGAGCGTGCGGACTCTGGCGACCAGCTCAGCGAAGACGAATGGCTTGGGAAGATAGTCATCGGCGCCCATCTCCAACCCGAAGATCCGGTCGGTGACCTCCGAGGCGGCCGTGAGTAGCAGGATTCGCGTTCCGGGGTGTTCCTCCACGATCACACGGCACACGTCGTCGCCATGCACCAGTGGCAGGCCGCGGTCGAGCACCACGACGTCGTAGCGGTTGACGCGGCAGCGGTCGAGCGCGGCGGCTCCATCGTAGACAATGTCCACGGCTAAAGGTTGTCCCGTAATCGCGGGTCTGGGCGGGTAGTGGATCATGTGCTGGTGCAGGTGATCGGGGTTGACCAGCCGGCGTGGATACCGACGTTCACGGGGCTGTCGGTGCGGCAGTTCGGCAAGCTGGTGAGAATCGTGCGAGGTCGTGGCGCTGAGCAGACCGGTGCCGGTCGTCGGTGGCGGCTGTCGCTGGACGACCGGGTGCTGCTGGTGGCTGTGTACTACCGCACCAACCTCACGTTGCGGCAGGTCGCGTTGCTCTTCGATGTCTCCAAGTCCGCGGCCGGGCGAGTCGTGGAGCATCTGGGCCCGTATCTGGCGTTGTCGCCGACGACACGCAAGCACAGCCCGGAGACGGTGCTGATCGTGGACGGCACCCTGGTGCCCACCCATGACCGGAGCGTGAGTGCTTCGTCGAAGAACTACCGGTACTCGACCAACCTGCAGGTGGTCATCGACGCCAACACCCGCCTCACGGTCGCGATCGGAAAACCGTTGCCGGGCAACCGGAACGACTGCCGGGCTTACACCGAATCCAGTGTCGACCAGCACTGCTCGGGAGCCAACGTCATGGCTGACGGCGGCTACCAAGGCAACCCCGAGGTGATCATGCCGTATCGCAAACCCACTGACGGCAGCGAACTTCCCGGCTGGAAAGAGGAACTCAACACCGTTCACAAGCGCATCCGAGCCCGCGTCGAGCATGCCCTGGCACACATGAAGTCCTGGAACATCCTCCGCAACTGCCGACGCAAACGCGACGGCGTCTGGCACGCCGCACGCGGCGTAGCCCTCATGCGCAACCTCACCATGACCCACTGAACGCCGACCGCCACCTCACGGCCTGCGCTTCCCTTGCACACCACCAATATTTGATCATTACGGGACAGGTTTTAGTGCCGACTGTGTTGGCGAGCTTGAGACGATGAGCCTTGGCGATGGGAAGCAAGGAAGATGCATGAGAAGGACCCTGCCCCGGGGCGGGGTCCTTTTGAACATTTTCCCATTACCGTCCTGCGCCTTCGCCCCGCTCCGCCCCAGGAGTGCTCTCGGCACACATGAATCACGAGGATTCGGCCTCCAGGCGCTTTTGGAGCATTTCCTTGCCTTGCTCACCGGCTTTCTGGTTGTTCCGCTGGATCTTACGGAACCACTTCGCGAGTTCCTCGTCGCCCCGCTGTTCGGCGTCTTTGATGTACGTTTCCATAGTCCAGGCGTTCTGGGGCGACTCCTGCAGGACTGTGATCAGGTCGTATTTCTTGTCCTTGACAGGATTGCTCGGCTTCTCAGCCATGGTGTGCGCTCCACGTGTCGTCTCGCCCTTTTCAATGGTCTTCCGACCACCCGGCACACCCCAAACTCGCTCTGAGCGTGCCGTTTTCCTTTAGCCCTTCTACCTAAGCAGCGGAAATCAAGCTGGCGACCTGCGCATCGAACGCATCCCGATGCCCGCGTCCTTTGCCGTCACCGACCGCGCCCGGAAAGGGCGTCACGCATGCGGTCGATCAAACCGACTCCCGGATCGAGCAACATGTTAGCCGGCGGGCGATCTGGTGTGGACGGGTGCGGGCGTGTTGGTGCGATCTTCTTCGCCGACATAATCTTGTCGCCCAGCTCATCAAGCTGCTCCTGCGAGCACGCCTGCCTCAGCCGCGGGAACAGATCACGCTCCTCCTCTTCCACGTGATGCCGGATGTCGCCGATCAGCTGCCCGGTCAAACGATCGAACTCCGGGTCCGTGGTGTCCAGCCCCTCCAGCTGTTTCATCAACTGCTCTGCTTCCGCATGTTCGGCGAGTTCCGCGTCGGCAATCTTGTCGCCGTCCGACAGCGTCTCCCGCGCAACGGGGTATAGATACTGCTCCTCTGCAACGGAATGGCGCACGAGCTCGGCAATGATGTGATCGACCAAGTTGCGGCGCTGTTCGTCGGACAGGCCACCACGCTCGTAATCCGCGAACGCCTGCTCGACCTCACGGTGGTCGGTGACCAGCTCGTCGATCAGGTCGCCATGATGACGTGTTTCGGTTGCCATGATGCTCCCCTTCGGGCGATCGAATCAGGACTTCGCACCTCGGATTTCCGCCTGCCACACCGGGTAAACCTGCGGAGCCTGCACACGCCATCGCAGCCACAGCACAATGATGGCCTCCTGAAGTGGACCGGGGCTTCTGTCAGGCCAAGTCAAGATACGCGGTTCCGGAAACCGTGATACGGCATCAGGTTGGGAGGTACGGGGTGAACCGCCACGTTGCCCCTGCGTCGGTGAGAACGGCCAACTCGCCGTTGCGGCGAAATAGTTCCGCCGCGCCTTCTCCGATGCCCAGGTCCGCGGCGCTCCCCTCCGAGGCGGATGTCGAGTTCGACGCGAGTCCCAGCAATGATCGTGGAAATCGTCGCCGAAGAACGCCACCGCCTACTGATGCGTAGAGGCTACTTTTTCGATCCTGGAGTGCTGGACGACTTTCCGATTTTCGCCGCGGATGCGATCTGCCTCCCGCGCCACCTCAATGCACGTGTGTGGCTGCCGTGGCAGTTGCTCACTCGAGCGAACTCCCTGTACGAACGGACTTATGTCCTTGCTCACCAACAAGACCCGGATTTGCGATGCGTGGCTACGGTGATGGCCGTTGTCCTGCGAGGCGACGATTCAAGCGTGCGCTGGTGGAAGCGAGGTCCCCGACGTGTCCGCGCATCTGTCCCCGATCATCGCGGCAACGACGCGATGGCTGATCACCGCATACCCCTCGACCGACGGGGCGTTCAGCCAAGCCCTGGTCGAGGCGCAGGCTCGCCAGGCTGTCGGTGTGGCCGCAAGGCTTCGCTACCCGAGTTCCATGGATGCCGAGCTGCTCGAATTGACCGGCCCCGGTGGGGCTGGCCGCCTCGACTCGTTGGTGGACCTTGAGCCCGAGGATGCAGATTCGTGGCGCACGTGGGTGGATGAGGTGGTCGCCAGCTGGGCGTGCTGCCTACTCGCCGACCCGGCGCTGGCGATCCGAGCAATTGCCGCGCTGCCCGCAGAACAGAGCGCGACGCCCAGACCGGATTTCCGCCGTCTCACCGAGCCGGGACAACGCGAGAGGGATGCGTCCGCCCTGTTGCGTCACCCTGACCTCCTTTCACCGGTTGCCGAAATGCACTCCGCCGAGCTCTTGCTGCTCGTCGGAGCAGCCACTGTCTCAGCAGCGTCGAACTGAAGCACTGGCGGTGGATACCGGCGGCCTGCGGCATTCGATCGATACCGATGGTCTGCTCAACCGGAACGACCGACGCACCGGGTACACCCCATCTGCGCCAGAGGTCAAGATCTTGGCCGCTCCCGTCAACGACGAAGGGCTCACCCGCCCCCTAAACGACAACCGAACGATTACTCGTCGTCCGTCCGTCTTGTCCTGAAGTCCGGCGGGGTGTGCAAGTCGACGCTCTCCATGGCGGACCAGTACCGGTAAGCATCCCTGACCGCCTCCGCCAACCCATCGCTCAGCCTGGACATGTGCGTGCCAGCGGCCTTGAGCTTGTCGACAGGGTCGTCGCTGAGCTTGCGGCGCTCCAGCTCCTGATCATCGAAGCTTCCTACCTGTCTGGCCAATACGGAACTGAGCTGTCCCAGCTGGGAGAGTGTGGACACGATCGCCGACCCGAACGCGTGCAGTTCGTCCAGCGACGGTTGTAGGGTCTTTGCCTGCCAGGAAACGGCCGTCGCTATGGCATCTCGCCCGCGGTGCAGCGCTTCCAAGGAATGTTCAGATCCGGTCATGAGAGCGATCTCCATGCTCGGCGACGATCTTCTCTACCTGCTGCTCAACGGCATACCTGTTCCAGCGCGGCCGGGGTCTAAGCGTAGGCGCCGCGTCCTCGAACCGCGCGTCACGAGCCCACCGGATTGGCAATGGCAAGTGTGGTGAGGAGTAGGGCTCCTATGATGCTGCGACGGCGGGACCTTCGGCGCGGTTGACCCGCGCTGGGTCACCTTTCACGTGGAGTTCGGCGATGCCCTGCCGCCGACCAGGACCCAGCACCGCGGAACCGTCCACGATGGCGACGCCGTACCGCGGCACGGCCGAGTTGTTGATTGGCGCGGTGCGCCTCGGTCATCTGCTGCAAAGGTGACCCGCGTCGTGGCGTCAGGGTTGTTGGAGCGATAGCCGTTGTCATCGCCGGCGATCCCGACCGGGAGCAGGACCGGCCTGGACCAACGACGCCGGTGGCACGTCTCGATCAGCCATTAGCCTGCTCGGCAGCGCCACCAGCTGCACCCAGGCCCGCTCACCCTGAGCCTGCGCCACGGCCATGCCGACCAGCTCCTCGCCAACCACCACTACGGGCTGGCCCGCTCGGGCCGCCGCCATCACCTCCGAAACCGAAAACACCGGGGGCGGCTCGTCGACTTCCGGCTCTGCTCCCACACCCGGATCGTCTGATCCAGGTCCTCACCATGAAACTCCCGCAAATCGCCACGTCCTCATCACTACCGCCTCACCACCATCCCCTCCGACACGCCCGCCCTCGCCGCGACTACATCCCGATTCTCTCGGCTCTACCTCCTGTCGGCTGATACACGCCGGACATGCCGACGATGAGCTGTCACCCAAGCCCGCTGCGGACGACATCCACCGCGTGATCCGCAAGCCGACGCAACACTTCTTGGCCGAGCCCACGTCCAGTGTGGAGCGCGCAGTGCCTGGTCAGCGGGCTCTGGCCCGGTCGTCCGTGCGGTGTTTCAGTGGGTGCGGGCGCTGCGGGCGGTACCCAGGCGCAGCAGCAGATCGGAGTCGAGGTGCTCGAGTTCGAGGGCTTGACGCATCCGCGGGATGGCTTCGGCGTCGATGCGGTGCCGCACCTCACGAATATCGGCGCGGTCCTCGGTGATTACTACCAGGTGCAGTACCGGGTGGGCGCGGGTGCCGACCAGGCTGGCCCGGGCCCGGTGTACCCCGGGGTAGGTTTCGATCTCCTCGACCAGCGGTGCGGCAGCGGTATCGGTGTCGAGGCGGGTCTGACCTTTGCGGGGGTTCTGGCTCAGCTGCCAGGTGCCGGTTTTCGCGCGGCGCAGGGTCTGGGCCAGCAGCCAGCGCAGACACAACAGCCCCACGATCACCGCCACGACGGCGACCACCCACGGCACCCACCCCGCCAGCGGCGGCACGGTGGACACAACCGGAGCCTCGGGAGCCAGCAGAGGCATCACACCGAACGCGCTGGCCAAGATGCACACGCCGCCGACCAACAGCACAACACCGGTGAGCACCAGCAGGGTGCGGTTGAGGAGAGCAGGCGGGTTGGGACTGGCCATCAGCTGCTCCTTTTCGTGGAGGCTTTGATGCGCAGCGCGGGCCGGCGTGCCGGATTGATGTCGTCGAGCCGGTCGGCCAGCAGGCCGCGGACCTGCTCGGGGATGCCGCCTGTGTCGGCGACAGAGGTGCGCACGGTGACGGTGATGCGGCGTCGGCCGACCTTGAGCCGGGCCGCGCTGACTCCGTCGGCCGCGGCGGCGGTGGAGGTGAGGTCCGTGCGCAGGCTTCGGCGGGAAACCCCGGTGTCGGTGTGTTCAGGTCCGGTGCCTGGGTCGTCGGCCAGAGGCAGGACGGTGGGCGTTCCAGGTCGAAGCGCGGTGGCGAGCAGGATCAGTCCGAGCAGGGTGGCGATGACGCCGGCGGTGATGGTGACGGG
The DNA here is from genome assembly GCF_040655595.1 of Saccharopolyspora sp. NPDC050389. Taxonomy (NCBI): domain Bacteria; kingdom Bacillati; phylum Actinomycetota; class Actinomycetes; order Pseudonocardiales; family Pseudonocardiaceae; genus Saccharopolyspora; species Saccharopolyspora sp. NPDC050389. Next base: position 58,331 of record NZ_JBFAKG010000038.1, on the reverse strand, counting down.
GTCGTTCCACGCGCGGCCCACCACGGGGGTGGTCAGGGCCTGCGGCGACACGATCGGGTCGTATCCGAGGAGGTGCTGGATGGCGGCGGTGGCGGCGAGCACCGACAGAGCCAGCAACACCACGGCAACCACGGTGGCGGGCACGCTGCGGCGGGGGCGGCGAATCATCGGATCTCCCGGCGAACGGCCGGCCGGTATAGCGCGGTGACGGTGATGTCCACAGTGCGCACCTGCAGGTCGGCCAACACTGCGAGCCGGTCGATGAGGCGCTGGCGTACCTCTTCGGTGACCTGGCCGACCGGGGCCGGGTAGCGCACCGACAGGCGTACACGCAACGCGCAGACACTGCCGTGCACCTCAGCTGTGACCCTGGGTTGCTGTTCGGCGCGTTCACTGCCTGCAGTCACGCCGAACACCTGGCGGGCGGCCCCGCCGACCTGGTCGACCTCGGCGATGATCTGGGCAGCCATGGCCTCGATCACCCGGTCGGAGAGGGTGGTCGAGCCCCTCTCCTCCGGTGGGACCTGCCCGCCCCGGGTGCCCGCGTGGCGGGCACCCGGGTGGAAAACCGTCTCCTCTGCGGGTGCGGTTCTGGGGTGGGAGGCTGTCGCGCCCGGCCCCGCGACGGTCGACGGGTTCATCGGTGGGCTCGCTCGCGTTCGCTGCTGAAGAGGTCAGCCAGATCGAGGTGGCCGTCGAGGTAGCGTCCGACCCCGAATCCGAGGGCGCCGAGGATGGCCACGATGGCAAAGGCGGAGAACCCGCCGAACGCGCCGGCCAGGCCCAGCACGAGGCCCACGGCCAGGCAGATGAGGGTGGCGTTCATGATCAGCACTCCTGGGTCTGGTTGTCCCGGAGCTGGTGCTGTCCGGGAAGTTCGAGATCTTCGATGACGACCGCGACTGGCAGGCCACCCGCGTAGGGGGTGACGGCCGCGCGGACCTGGTCGGCGACCTTGGCCACCGAAGCGGGGTAGCGGGCCACGACGTGGATGTCCAGCCCGGTCTCGGTCAGGCGGATGCCGGCAACGCGGCGCCCGGGCAGGTAGGTGGCGATATGGTCGTACCGGCCGCCGTGCAACCCGGCCACGAGCGGACATCCGGCCACAGCCGTGGCAACGGCATCGGCTCTGCGGGCCACCTCACCCATCAGAGCTGGGGTGCTCATTCCACGCGCCCGGTCGTCGATGATTGTCCACCGGTGTCGTCACCGGGAAGGTGCAGGTCGGTGACGTGGATGTTGACCTCCACGACCTCCAGGCCAGTCATCTGTTCGATGCCACCGATGACGTTGCGGCGTACTCCCCGGGCCAGCTCGGCGATCGCCACGCCGTACTCGACAACGAGGACGAGATCGATCGCGGCCTGCTTTTCTCCGACCTCGACCGTCACTCCCTGCGTGGACGAGGCGCGCGCCCCGGGGATGCGTTCACGCAACGCTCCGATAGCCCGGGTAGTCCCACCCCCGAAACCATGCACCCCGGAAACGTCGCGGGCCGCCATCCCGGCGATCTTCGACACGACCACATCGGCGACGGTGGTCTTGCCCTGGCTGCTCTCCAACTGCGACTCGCCCACGGCCGGGCTGCGCGGCGACGGCGTCGCCGGGGCAGAACTCACGGCCTGCGAGCTTTGACTCTGCTGCTGACCAGGCGGTGTAGTCATGGCCTGGTTCTCCCTCACTATCGGACAAGGCCGAGTTCACCGCGTGTTGCGGCGCTAACGGCACTTGCTCTCGTAGGACACGTGCCCGCGCCGATTCCTCGCGCCCCGAACCGAATGACCCTCGAATGGGGGACGTGCGTTGAAGCGATACCGCGAACAGCTGGAGGCTCTCGCACACCTGGCCGCAGGGAGCATGACCGGGCGCCTAGTCGGGGAGGGCGATGTCGCTGTGCGCTGCGAACACGTCGTCGATGGCGATAGTGATGGCCACGGGTTCCAGCCCCGTCACCGCGCGCACCTGTTCATCGACCGCAATATGGATGCGCTCCGCAAGTTCGTACAGATCCGTGCCGTAAGTTGCGGCCACAGTGAGCACGATCGCCGTGCTCTGGCCAGCCATGCCGACTCGCACCGCGTTCTCCTGACCTACCGAGCCGCTACCGGGGAGGCGCAGGCGGCTCAAGGCGACCCGCACTCCCGGGACGTCTTGAGCCGCCTCCCGGGCGGTGACCACCACGACCCGGGCCGCGATCCGGGTCTGTCCGTCGTCATCAGCCAGCACTCCGTAGGTTGGGTTGTGGACCGTCCCGCGGATTCGTCTCAGGGCGGCCTGCAGTGGCGATTCCGGCGGGTGCACCGCCGCACCGGCGACCTCGCGGACCGGGGCCCACAACCGGTCATACTCCGCCAGCGCGGCTTGGCAATGCGGGCATCCTGCCTGATGAGTGTTGCGCCGGGCCGCATGTCCGTCCGCGACCTGTGCAAGCACGTCATCCACAGCCACTCCACACGGCAACCGTTCGCCGAAGCGGTACCGGGAACCGTGACCAGTCGTCATGTCCAGCCCTCCAGACGATCCAGCACGACGCGGCGCGCTCGCGACAGCCGACTCCGCACGGCCGCCTCGGAAATGCCCAGAACCACCGCAGCCTCCCGGTAACTCAATCCTTCCAATTGACACAACACCAGCACGCTTCGCTGCTGGGGTACGAGATCGTCGATCGCGGCATACACAGCGCGAACGCGCTCGCGGGCCATCGCGACATCCTCCGCACCGGCCGCAACCGGCGTCGGGCACTCGGCATCCAATGAGAAAACTCCCGGATTCCGGGAACGCCGGTAATTCAAACACCGGTTCACGACGATGCGATAAAGCCACGTCGTGAACGCACTGGTCCCAGCAAAACCCGCTAACGCCGTCCACAGCTGAATGAAAACCTCCTGCACAACGTCCTCGGCATCCTGATGGTTGCCCAGCATGCGCAGCGCGATCCGGTAGATCCGGCCGTGATGACGACGCAGCAGCACTTCGAACGCCTCGAGATCACCACCGCGCGCCTTGCCGACCAGCCACAGGTCCGCCTCCTCGTCCCGGAACGGCACCGCCGGCGCAGACAACCCCGAGCAGGGAGGCCGCCCTGCCCGTCCACGTCTCCCCAGGCCCTCGCTCACCACCGCACGGCCACCGCCCCCCGGTGACACACCCCCGTCTTCTCCAATCCTGCAGGCCGCCCGTCCGCCCTGCGCACCCGAGCGGCTCTCGACTCACGCCATACCCATCCGGATGTCCAGATAACGCCCGAACCGGCCGACACCGACGAACGATCAGGGGTGGGCCGATGCGCTCCGAGGTCGTCGAGTGCCTCGAACTCCGAGGAGGCGAAGGATGCCTGGCCGGTCCGGATCAGCTTGTTCACGCCCGCCGATTGCATGCTCGAGGCCGGGCCGCGATGAGGACCAGCCTCGACCCAGACACGATCGAAGGCTATCTGGAAGAACTGACGGTTTTCGCCAGTCAGCGCATTGCGATTCGCCTGCCGCGTCGCAAGGAGCTCAACAAAAATTGCCTGGTCCAGTCGGCGCACTCATCGGCGACGAACTCGGAGAATGCAACGCGAGCGAACAACAGATCCGCATGAATTCGCACGGGCAGCAAAAGCTCAACGACGGGCAGGCCTTCCCCGGTGGCACGACAACTGGTCAGCTCACCGTCAAACGATCACTACACAAAGATCGACACGACATCCCCAAAACCCGCTCTGGCCACCCATCGAATCGATACACACCGCTGACGAAACGGCAGGTCATACGCTCGCCCGCACGGTCACAGGAGCCCGCGATCACATACTCGTCCTCAAGACGGCCACCACACCCACGCCAGGCGACGTTCAAATCGCGGCGTGCGCCACAGTCATATCACCGTCACGAGACCTCATACGCAACACAGCCCCTTCCGGTGACGATCACCGGAAGGGCTGTGAACTGCGTATATAGATGGTGCGCGATACTGGGATTGAACCAGTGACCTCTACCGTGTCAAAGGTAGTGAACAGCTGGATCCGACCAGGTACTTCGCGAATCCACGCAGGTCAGCGGCTCTTGTTCCTCCTCATTCCGACGGGTTGTCACGCGTTGCTGCGCGTTCCCGTCGCCAGGAGATCGCCATTTGATCATGGCGATCATCAGGAGGGCGACCACCATGTTCAGCCATCTGACAGACCCGCGGGAGGAAGTCGGCGGGCGGCGCAGCCGGCTCCCGGGCCGCGAGGCCGACCCGCCGCCTGCCTCACTGGGGAGCGCCGGCCGCCGCGATCGCCTTCGCGATCGTGCTGTGGTGGCTACTCACCAGCGTGGTCGCCGGCGACGACCGACTGCTGAGCTCCTTCGCACCGCAGCACACCATCCCCGCCCTCGGCGACCTCATCGCCTGTGGCGTCCTGCTGCACGACATCGGGTCGGGCCTGTGGCGACTGCTCGTCGGCATCCTCGTCGCGGCCGTGATCGGCATGCCGCTCGGCCTCGCGGTCGGATCACTGGCCACTGTGGAACGCGCGACCCGGACGGTGTTCCAGTTCCTGTGCATGATCTCGCCGCTGTCCTGGGCCCCGGTCGCGGTGGCACTGTTCGGCATCGGGCACCGGCCGGTGTTCTTCCTCGTAGCCGCTGCCGCGGTGTGGCCGATCGTGCTCAACACCGCCGCCGGGGTGCACGCGGTCGAGCCTGGCCACCTGCTGGTCGCCCGTTCACTCGGGGCCAACCGAACCGAGGCGCTGACAAGCGTTGTCCTGCCTGCAACCCGCGGACACATCCTCACCGGACTGCGAGTGGCGCTCGGCATTCGCCTGAGTCGTCCTGGTGCCAGCCGAAATGCTCGGCGTGGACTCCGGCCTCGGCTACCAAATCCTCAACGCCCGCGACCAACTCGCCTACGACCAGATGATGGCCGTCATCCTGGTCATCGGCACACTCGGCTACCTCCTGGACAGCATCGCGCGGCGCACACTCGTGACCCGGCCTCAGGAACGCCTCAACGACTGACCTGAACCGGCGCCAACCGCCCGGCGGTGGCGATCAGAGAACCGGTCTTCTCGTAGATCACCTCTAGGTAGAACTCGACGGCGTCCTCATCCACGCCGACCCCGACCGTCTCCCACATCTGGCCGGTGACGAGCGCCCGAAGGTGCCCGCCATCTGCCGGACCGCTGACCGCCGCGGACGGATCACCGCCTCCGCCTCCGGGTCGTCGAACTGCAGCCCGCTGTTCCGGGGTCGCTCAACGAACGTTTCCAGTCGACGGGCGAGCAGTCAGGTTCGATGACCACGACACGTCCGATCCAAGCAATCGAGTACGCTAACGATTAGTGCACAAATTATTTGAGAGGTGGCGCATGGCACGGTCCGAGGTACATGGCGCGGGTGAGCGGGTGCGCGTGCGGCCAGATCTGGCAGGCCGCGGCGGTTATCGTGCCGGCGAGATCGTGCCGGGATCGATCAAGCTCTCGAGCAACGAATCTGGTCATCCCCCGCTGCCAGGTGTCCTCGAGGCCGTCCGCGCGGCAAGTGCCGAAGCGAATCGTTACCCGGACAACCATGCGACCGTGTTGCGTGCCGCCTTGGCTGAGCGGTGGGCCGTCACGTCTGATGACGTGATCATCGGCTGCGGTTCCAGCTTGCTGTGTCAGGAGCTCGTTCAGGCGACTTGCGAGCCAGGCGACGCGGTCGCGTTTGGTTGGCGCTCATTTGAGGCATATCGCCTCTACGCGCGGACCGCCCATGCGCGCGCGATCACCGTGCCGAACACCCCAGACGGCCGTCTTGATCTGCCAGCCCTCGCCGCCGCTTGCGCGAACGCGGAGCAGGTCGGCGTCGTGTTCCTGTGCAGCCCTAACAACCCTACCGGCGCCGTGATTACTGACGATGAGTTGACAGGATTCTTGGATGCCGTACCGCGGTCGGTCCCTGTCGTGGTCGATGAGGCGTACGCGGAGTTCGCAACTGGCGTGACGCCACACGCGATCGATTGGTACCGCGCCGGATGGCGGAACGTCGTCATGTTGCGCACCTTCTCCAAAGCGTACGGCCTTGCAGGATTACGCGTGGGCTACGCGATTGGCGCACCGGAGCTTCTCGGCGCAGTGCACGCCATCCGATCACCCTTCAACGTCAGCGCCGTGGCCCAAGCGGCAGCGATTGCGTCCCTGCAAGCTGTCGATGAGATGGACAAGCGTGTTGTAGCTGTCGCTGCGGGCCGACTATGGGTTACAGAGCGTCTGCGCAGACTCGGGCTGCCTGTGCAGGATTCGGAAGCGAACTTCCTCTGGCTCCCGCTCGGCGTGCATGCCGACGAATTCGCCGAGCACTGCCGGCACGAGGGTGTCGTCGTGCGCTCTTTCCCACCCGATGGTGCAAGGGTGACCATCTCTGTCCAGGCCGACAACGAGCGGCTAGTACACGTCGCCCGTAGTTGGCGTCTTTCGGCAGGCGATCGGATGTCTCTGCAGTCGTCTGGCGCCCAGCAATGACGCACCATCTCCACAGGCGCTCCAATGTGGACCACGGCCCCGAATCCCCGACTGCCGACGTCCTCTGCCCGCATGGGCGCATCCGAAGCCGCCCGGGTGCCACATGCTCGATTAGCCGAAGCAGGAAGAGAGCCTGCGCACCGAGGGCGAGTTCACCACGGCGACTCGCGTCTGTCAGCGGTGCTCCCTCTGCCGCCGTTCGATACTTGCTCGCGATCTCCCTACCAACCGTCGTCCCGTGACCTACCAGAGAGAGCACCGCTATGGCCACCAACCTCGCCGACCGAATCGAATACACGATGTGGTCTGTGTTCAAAGCCGTTCCGGACGTGTTGCCTGCTAAGCGTGCTGTTGTGGAAGAAGCCGAAGAATATTTCGCCGGACTCCCCAGCAACTTCGTCACCGTACGCGGCGTGTATCGGCTATCCGGCCTCCGTGCAGACGCAGATTGGCTCGTATGGTGGCACGCCCCGACCATCACCGCGCTACAGAACGCGTACTCCGGGCTGTGCCGGACTGCGTGGGGCAGAAGTAGCATCCCCGTGTGGAGCACGGCGGGCGTTCACCGGCCGGCGGAATTCAACATCAGCCACATCCCGGCATACCTTCAGGGCACAGCTCCGGGCCAATTCCTCGCGGTCTATCCGTTCGTCCGCTCGTACGAGTGGTACCTGCTGCCTGCTGATGAACGTAGGGACATGCTCGCCAACCACGGACGGGCGGCGCATGACTTCCCAGACGTGCTCTCCAACACGGTCGCCGCATTTGGCCTCGGTGATTACGAGTGGCTCCTCGCCCTCGAAGCGCGGCGGTCGCGGCAATCTTGGGATCGGCGCCTCGCTGAGCATCAAGCGCCGCCGGATCTGGGCGCGCGTGGCCGAGCACCCGGAAGCGGACGAGGGCGGTCGCGCGTATCGTGATCGAGGTCGGCGGACTCGCCCGCGCCGATCAGGCCGGCTACGGCGAGGAGTTCACCAGGGTGGCCAAGGATCTGTTCGGGACCGACGGCTCCCATGCGGCGCAAGAAGCCGCAGCTGTGCGCGGAAAGAGCAGCTGAGGGGTGTCAACCAGACGTTGTTGTTGGCGCCGAGGCGAGAGAAGAAGCTCGTTCCGATTCGGTCGGGCGAAGGCCAGTGTCGGGTCGGCGGTACCCGCGTAGACGAGCATGGGGACACCCAGTACACCGCGGCTGAGTTCGCCAAGGTCTGTAAAACCCATGGTGTGCGCCGACCGATGGGCCGGATCGGATCCTCTTTCGACAACGCGCTCGCGAAATCGTTCTTCTCCTCCCTCGAACGCGAGATGCTCCATAGTGGATGGAAACGATGAGGACCAGTGAAGCCGAGGCACGGCAACAAGTTTTCCGCTGGATCGCCTTCTACAACAACCGCGGACGACACTCCGCACTTAACGAGCCGGGCCCGTGCTCGCCTCTATTACAACATCATGGTTTGGCGACTGGATCCCGCCGCCAAACCGTTTTCCACGTCAACGATGTCGGCTTGGGCATTGACGAACCGACAAGCATCAAGATTCAACGTCAGCGTGAATTCGTGATGTCACGGCAAGATTCTGCGCAGCACCGAGTCACTCAGCCGAACGATCACACGGTGCCGTCGGCCTGCTTTTCGTCAGCGTTCACGAGACTCTGAGCCGCAGCTTCCAGATAGCGCAGCAGCCGGCTTCGATACGGCTCAGCGAGTCCCTCGGCATGCACGGCAGTGCGCATGCACCTCACCCAGGCGTCCCGTTCAGCCTGGCCGATGACGAACCTGGCATGCCGCCAGCGCAGCCGGGGATGTCCACGCGTTTCCGAGTAGGTTCGGGGCCCTCCCCAGTACTGCATGAGGAACAGTCGCTGTCGTTCCTCCGCGCCGGCCATGTCCGCTTCGGGATACATTGGCCGGAGAACCTCGTCCCGAGCCACCTCCTGGTAGAACCGAGAGGCTATCCGGCGGAAGGTCGCTTCGCCCCCGATCGCCGAGTAGAGGTTCTCTTCGTCCTTCCCACACGGTTCGTGGTCATTCGTCATCGGAAGCAAGCTCATCGTTGTGCTTCACCGTCGAGTCGCCCTGCCCTTTGACCGAATCGTCGCCGTGCGTAAGGGTCTTGCCGGTGAGTCCGACGTGGGCTTCTCGGCGCATCCGCTCGGAGATGTGCGGGTAGTGCAGCTCGAACGCCGGCCGCTCGGAACGGATCCGGGGCAGCTCGGTGAAGTTGTGCCGCGGCGGCGGGCAGGAGGTCGCCCACTCCAGGGAGTTGCCGTAGCCCCACGGGTCGTCGACCGTGACGACCTCGCCGTAGCGGTAGCTCTTGAACACGTTGTAGAGGAACGGCAGCATCGAGGCGCCCAGGATGAACGCGCCGATCGTGGAGACCGTGTTCAGCGCGGTGAAGCCGTCGGACTCCAGGTAGTCGGCGTACCGGCGCGGCATGCCCTCGTTGCCCAGCCAGTGCTGCACCAGGAACGTGCCGTGGAAGCCGATGAAGGTCAGCCAGAAGTGCAGCTTGCCCAGCCGCTCGTCCATCATCCGGCCGGTGATCTTCGGGAACCAGAAGTAGATGCCGGCGAAGGTGGCGAACACGATCGTGCCGTAGAGCACGTAGTGGAAGTGGGCCACCACGAAGTAGGTGTCCGAGACGTGGAAGTTCACCGGCGGGGCGGCCAGCAGGACACCGGTGAGACCGCCGAAGAGGAACGTGACCAGGAAGCCGACGCTGAAGATCATCGGCGTCTCGAAGGTCAGCTGCCCCTTCCACATGGTGCCGATCCAGTTGAAGAACTTGATGCCGGTCGGGACCGCGATCAGGAACGTGGTGAACGCGAAGAACGGCAACAGGACCGCGCCGGTGGCGTACATGTGGTGCGCCCACACGACCGCGGATAGCGTCGCGATGCCCAGGGTGGCCAGCACCAGGCCGGTGTAGCCGAACAGCGGCTTGCGGCTGAACACCGGGAAGATCTCCGAGACGATGCCGAAGAACGGCAGCGCGACGATGTAGACCTCGGGGTGGCCGAAGAACCAGAACAGGTGCTGCCAGAGGATCACGCCGCCGTTGGCCGGATCGAACACGTGCGCACCGAGCTGCCGGTCGGCCAGCAAACCCACCAGCGCGGCGGTCAGGATCGGGAACGCCATCAGGATCAGCACGCTGGTGACCAGGATGTTCCAAGAGAAGATCGGCATCCGGAACATCGTCATACCGGGCGCACGCAGGCAGACCACCGTCGTGATCATGTTGACCGCACCGAGGATCGTGCCCAGCCCGGACACCACCAGACCGACGATCCACACGTCAGCACCGTGCCCCGGCGAATGGATCGCGTCCGACAGCGGGGTGTAGGCGAACCACCCGAAGTCCGCCGCCCCGCCAGGCATGAAGAACCCCGACAACACGACCAAGCTACCGAAGGTGAACAGCCAGTAACCCAGGGCGTTCAACCGCGGAAATGCCACGTCCGGCGAACCGATCTGCAGCGGCAGGATGTAGTTCGCGAAGCCGAACACCACCGGCGTCGCGTACAGCAGCAGCATGACCGTGCCGTGCATGGTGAACAGCTGGTTGTACTGCTCCTGCGACAGAAACTGCATCCCCGGAACGGCCAACTCGCCCCGGATCAGCATCGCCATCAGGCCGCCGACCAGGAAGAACGCCATCGACGTGACCAGGTAGAGGATGCCGATCTGCTTGTGGTCCGTCGTGCGGAACATCCGCGTCAAGGCCGTCCCTTTCGCCTGCTCGCGCCTCGGCAGAGGACGCACTGCGGTCGGTCGTTGGGCTATGTCAGTCACATCCGTCTCCGAACATCCGGCGGTCGAGATCTCGGTGTGCAGGCCGAAGCGGCCAGGCGGCGGCCACGAGCGTGGCCCGGCTCCGCTTTCGAGATCACGCCGCTCACACTGCGACCACGATTACTGCACAAATATTTAGCACGCTAATCATTGGAGTCAACCCCGCAGCAAGGCATAGTGCGCAAGACCACGAAGCACGAAGCATCGGGCGGCGCTGCGGGGCGAGCTGCGCGGCCAGCTCGTCCCGCAGCGCAATCGGCACGGTGCTGCGGTTCAGCTTCGAACCCGCCGTCGCCCCGTCGTAGCTCACCTGGATCCTGCTAGCTACCCCATCTGGACGGTGTCCAGTTCGGCCCGGCCCGGATGCGCCCACCGGGTCCGGGCCGGGACTGCTCAGAGCTCTACGGGCACACCGACGAGCGAGCCGTATTCGACCCACGAGCCGTCGTAGTTCTTCACATCATTCTGGTCGAGCAGCTCGTGCAGGACGAACCAGCTGTGCGCGCTGCGCTCGCCGATGCGGCAGTACACGATCGTTGGCGTGTCGCCCAAGGGCACACCAGCGTCGTTGTAGAGCTTGCGCAGTTCGGCCTCAGACAGGAACGTGCCATCCTCAGCCGCAGTCTTGGCCCACGGGATGTTCTTGGCCGTCGGGACATGGCCAGGCACCTGCGACTGCTCCTGGGGAAAGGCCGGAGGCGCGAGGAGCTCGCCGGCGAATTCCGGCGCCGAACGCACGTCCACGATCGTCTTGACTCCGATCGAGGCCACCACCTCGTCGCGGAACGCGCGCAGCGAGTTGTCGGCGTCCTGCGCCACGTACCGAGTGTGTGGGCGTGAGACCGGTTCAGCGCTCAGCTGGCGGCCATCGAGCTCCCACTTCTTGCGTCCGCCATCGAGCAGGCGCACGTCGCGATGGCCGTAGATCTTGAAGTACCAGTATGCGTAGGCCGCGAACCAGTTGTTGTTGCCCCCGTAGAGCACGACCGTGTCGTCATTGGCGATTCCCTTGGCAGACAGCAGCCTCTCGAAACCAGGCTTGTCGATGAAATCACGCCCCACGGGCGCCTGCAGATCCTTGCGCCAGTCCAGTCCTACCGCCCCGCGAAGGTGATTGACCTGGTAGGCATCGGCGTCCTCGTCGACCTCGACGAACACGACCTTCTCGGTATCGAGGTTCTTCTCGGCCCAGTCCGCGTCGACTAGAACACTGTCTCTGCTCATGCTCACTCCCGCGCCAGTTTGAATGCACACCAACAGTTGGTGCACCAAGCAAATTTGATCGTAGACGCTCCCCACATCGGACACGGCGTCGTTCCACAATGCGAGATCGATGCCTCGCGAGCAGTCGTCATGAACACTTGGTGCACCAATCGTTGGGTATACTGCGAACATGCCTTCCCACACGCGCGATCCGCTTGCACTTGAAGAACAGGTCTGCTTTGCGCTCGCGGTCGCTTCGCGCAGCGTGGTCGCCGCCTACAAGCCAGTGCTGGAGCCCCTTGGGCTGACCCACCCGCAGTACCTGGTGATGCTTGCGCTCTGGCAACACGGCGAGGTCGGCATCAAAGACCTCAGCGAGCTGCTACATCTTGACCCGGGTACCCTGTCCCCCTTGGTCAAGCGGCTAGAACATCTCGGCTTGCTCGAACGCGTCCGCCCCGCGCACGATCAGCGCTCTCTGCAAATAAGCCTGACCCCGGCTGGCCGGTCCCTGAAACGCAAAGCGCTCAAGGTGCCCGCGGCGATGCTCAACAAGTTCGGCATGACCGTCGAGGACCTTCAGCGGACGAACGCACTGCTGCACGACATCATCGAGGCGGCCCAGGCGGCAGCGAACCCTTGATGAAGCTCGTTGCCACCACGACTGAGCCATGACTGGCGCTGTTGCTATCCCGAAACGGGAGCCGCAGCGCCAGGTCGTCCTGTTTGGACATCGCGACCTTCGCATGACGAGCAGCGTTCAGCTGCGACTGGTATCCAATCGCCGATCCTTGCGCATCGCGAGGAGAGCGTCCGTCGTTCGGACGAGGTGACTCAGCATCGCGTCCGCCGCGTCTGCGAGTTCGTGCGCGCGGATCGCGCCGAGGATCTCGCGGTGGTCGCGCAGGGAGCTGGCTGGCTGGCTTGGCGTGCTCAGCGACCTGCTGGACGTTCGATCAAGTGCCTCGCCGATACCTTCCATCAGATGCAGGCAAGTACACGCCCGCATTCGACGCGGTCTTCGCGTCCGAGCGCGTGAAGGTCATCAAAACCCCGCCACAGACACCACAGGCGAAACGCTACGCGGAACGATTCATCCGCACCCCCGCGGCGAATGCACCGACCGGCTCCTGATCTACAACGAACGGCACGCCATGGCAGTGCTCAACGAATACACGGACCACTTCAATACCCACCGCCCGCATCAAAGCCTCGACCAGCACCCGCCAGAGCACGATCCGACGACGGTGATCCCGATCGACGCACCGATCCGGCGTCGCAAAGTCCTGGACGGCGTGATCAACGAGTACACCCGAGCCGCTTGAAGCCCATCAGAAAAACCCCAGACCAACCCCGTACATCGAGTTTTGGCGCCCTACACGATGACCTGAACACCGCCCGATGGAAATCAACTCCTCGATCGGACCGACCCATGCACCTGATAGCGCTGACAGCACACAGCTACCGGCGGGCCTGTGTTGACCAGCAGAAATAGCGATGAAGAGGAGGCAGCAGTGTTACCGATGTCGTTCCACGGGTCACTTTCACCGATCCGCAGGTGTGCGTAGCGGGCTGACCGAACGGCCAGGCGTGTTCGACGGGGTTTGAGGTCCGGACGTCGCGGTACAGCGTCGGAGATCCCCGGGACATATGTGCAGGGTGTGGGGATCACTTGTACAGCGGGGGTTAGCGATGCCGGGCTTCGGGAATCTTCTGATCCTGACGATCATTGCCTTTCTGGCGCCGTTGTTGCTCGGGCTGGCACCGCGGCTGCGGATCCCGTCGGTGGTCCTGGAGATCGTGGCTGGGGTCATCGTGGGGCCATCGGTGCTGGGACTTGTGCGCATGGATCAGGCGGTGCAGATCGTAGCCTTGCTGGGACTGGCGTTTCTCCTGTTTCTCGCAGGGCTTGAGGTTGACCTCCATCGCCTGCGCGGGCCACTGCTGCGGGTGGCCTTGATCGGCTACGTGGTGAGCTTGGCGGTCGGCGTGGCGGCAGGCTTCTCGTTTGGCGCGGCGGGCTGGGTGCGTGACCCGATGCTGATCGCGGTGGCGCTGTCCGCGACATCGCTCGGTCTGGTTGTCCCCGTGCTCAAGGACGCCGGGCGTGCGGACCAGACGATGGGGCAAACGACGATCACAGCAACCGATGCCCGCAGCGCCCGCTGGGGGCTCGTCCTCGCCGGGTTCTTCGCGGGAGCGTTCTTCTTCATCACCGCAACCATTGGGCTGCTGGCCACGGTTCTGTTCCCCGGTGTTGCCCCAGACCAGGCGTTGACCACCGTCGTGATGCGGCTGATCCCCGCAGGGATTGTCGGGCTCGTGGTCGCCGCGCTGCTGTCGGTGGTGATGTCCACCGCGAGCTCGTCCCTGAACTCGATCGCGGTGGTGTTCGTCAAGGACATCTACCGACCGCTGGTGGATCCCGACGCCAGCGCCCGGAAACAGCTGTGGCTGGAGCGCGCGCTGAGCCTGGGGGTGGGGGTGTGGATGCGCTGCTACCTCCAGGACTGGCGGCCGATCATCGGCCCCGTCCCCGGTGCGGACGGCGTCTTCACCACCAGCGGACACTGCACGCTCGGCCTGGCCCTCGCCCCCGCGACAGCGGACGCACTCGTCCCAGCGGTTCTCCACGGCACCATCCAGACCGGACTGGCCCCCTTCTCCGTCCCCAGGTTCGCCCGGTGCCGGCGTTGAAGTCCGGTCCAGCCGTCTGTCCGGCGGCCGGCACAGGACCTGGTTCCCGTTTGGATTCAACGGGTTTGTTGCCGTCCGGCGATGCGGTGCAGCCGAGTGCGCGCCTCGGCTGTGCACAGATTCGGTTCGTGCTGCGGTTTCTCGGCAGTCGGCTTCGCAAAACAGTCGCATGACCTGCTGCGAGAGTTCATCAGCCGCTTTCGGGACACGTGAAGCACGCCGAGCACTCAGCCGTCCGAGTGTGTCGGGATTTTCCCAAGCCAGCGGGAGATGCATGCCTCGCGGTTCGGGAAACCCCTTGCAGGGTAAGCGATGGCGGTTCCCTCAGGACACGCGATCGTTGCTTTCCCGGAGCGCATAGGATATGGCCTGGTGGTGGGTGAGGTTGTTCCCATCTTCGAATGCGGCGTCGAACGCCTGCGGGCCGAGAGCCTTGCGAGCTTGTTCCTCGCTTGCCCGGTGCCGGGCCACGTACGGTGCGAATCCGAACAGCGGCTGGCCGATCTCGCGCCACAAGGTGTGGCTGGCTCCCAGCAACCGAGCGGCGCTTTCAGCGTCCTGCCCTACCGCGGACCAGGCGAGCAGCTCGATGGACAGGACCACCCCGACCAGATCGTTGAGCTGCTGCTTGATCCGCAGGCATTCCCGAGCATACGCGCTGGCTTGCCGGGTGTCGCCCTCCGTCCAGGCCGCAGCGCCCAGAACCCACAGCGCCCACGAGCTCGACCACGGAACGCTGTACTGGTCACGCATCGCCAGGCACTCTTCGCAGAGATCACGAGCCCGCTCGCAGTCGCCGAGAAGCAGCACGGTGCTGGCCAGAATCGGCCGGCTCACCACCGTCACCGCACTGGGCCGGCCCCCGGCCTTCTCCTTCGCCAGGGCTTCTTCCAGATACGCCACCGCGCGCTGCGGGTTCTCGCGCATGTGCTCGGCATAACCGGACACGCACAATGCGGAGGTCAGCTCCGCCTCGTCACCGATGCGGCGTGCCAGGTCACGACACTCCTCGAGCATCGCCAGCGCAGGGCCAACATCGCCCTGGATGGTGGCGATCCAGGCGTTGGTCCACAACGCCTTCGCCCTCTCCTCGCTCGGTTCCGTCGCTCGCGCAAGCAGGTGATCCAACCAGTAGCGACCCTCCGCGACCCGACCGCCGCCGACCCAGCAGAACCACAGCGCCCCGGCCAACCTCAATCCGGTCCGCGCCTCTCCGGGCTCGGCGAGGCAGAACTCCAGCGCCATCCGCAGGTTCGCGTGCTCGGAGTCCACGCGTTCGTTCCAGGCCACCTGCTCGGGACCGAACCACTTCGCCTCCGCCCGCTCGGCCAACCGGCGGTAGTGGTCTCGATGCCGCCGCCGCAGGAGGTCTCCCTCCCCCGACTCGTGAAGCCGCTGCCTCCCATACTGACGGGTCGGGTCGAGCAGCCGGAAACGCGTGCGCCCGGCACGGTCCTGCCGGCTGAGGACGGACTTGTCCACCAGCCCGACGACCAGTTCCAGCACGTCCTCCGGCAGCAGCACCTCGTCGGCGCAGACCGCTTCAGCCGTCTCCAGGTCGAAATCCGCCGCGAACACCGAGGACCGCACCCACAGCCTCCGCTCAGCCGGGCTGCACAGCTCGAAGCTCCAGTCGAAGATCGCCCGCAACGTCTCGTGGTGGCACCCCACCCGGACGTCCGGCTCGGGTGGCCTGGTCACGCCGGTCGCAGGCCATTCGTCCAACGCTGCGATGATCTCTTCGACCGACATCGTCCGGAGCCATTTCGCCACCAGCTCGATCGCCAGCGGCAGCCCTTCCAACCGACCGCAGATCTCCGCCACCGCGCGGCAGTTGGCGACGTCCACAGCGAAGCCCGGGGCCAGTTCCGCAGCACGCTCGGCGAACAATTCCACCGATGCCCAATCCCGCGCCGCCTCCATCGAGAGCAGCTCTTCGGGGTGCTCGGGAACCGGCAACGGCGGGATCGTCACCACGTGCTCGCCGTCGCAGCCCAGCACCTGACGGCTGGTGATCAGGATGCGCAACCCGGGAGCTTTCCTGAGCAGCGCATTCACCAAATCCGCGCAGTCCTGAACCAGATGCTCACAGTTGTCCAGCACAAGCAGCAATCGCCGAGGCGCCAAGTACTCCGACAGTGCGTCGATCGGCCGCCCCAGCGACCAGTCGCCGGCTCCGAGGACGCCCAGCACGGTGTGCGGCAGGAGTGCGCCGTCGTCCAGCTCGGCCAGTCTCACCAGCCACACACCGTCAGGAAATCTCCGACGCACCTGTGCGGCCACGCGCAGGCCCACGCGCGACTTGCCCACCCCGGGAGGCCCCGTGATGGTCACCAACCGCGCCCGAGACAGTGCCCGTTTGTTCTCGGCCACCTCGTGTTGGCGGCCGACAAAGCTGCTGGTCTCACCCAGCAAGTTCCCCGCCTGCCGCCCGGCACCGTGCATGCTCCTCACCGTCGACTCACCCCCCGAATTCGTTGTCGACACTGCGGTGGGGCGTCCACTGCTCCGTCATCCAGGTCGCGAGCTGGGCCCGGGAGTTGAAACCAAGCTTGATAAAGACGTGTTCCACGTGAGCCTCGACGGTCCGTTTCGCGATGAACAGCCTGGAGGCGATCTCCTTGTTCGACAATCCCTCGGCAACCAGCGCGGCGACCTCCCGCTCACGCCTCGTCAGCGGTGAGCTCAACGACGGAGCGACCACAGTCTCCGCCTTGGCACTCTCGGACAGCGCGTAGGCAATGGCCGTATCAAGGGGCATACTGCGCCCCGCCTCGTAGGCGTCGTCGAACTCCTCATCGCCAAGGACCTCGCGCGACCGGGCCTCGGCCTCACCATGCCAGCTGAGGTAGTACCCGAACCCGAACAAGAACTCGCTGAGCGGTTCAAAGAGCTTGCGGCTGGCTCCGAAAAGCTTGGCGGCCCGTTTCGGCTCATCCTCGGCCGCAGCGATCCAGCCCAGGATCTCCACGCACAAAGCGATGCTGATCGGGTCTCGAAGAACTCGTTCTATCCGCAGTGACTCCCGCACGTTCTCGATCGCCAGCTGCCGCTCTCCCCGGGCCCACCGGGCGAGGCTCAGGATCCAGAGAGTGCGCGACAGGCTCCAATGCTCACCGCAGGACTCGCACATCTGCCTGCATTCCTCGCAGAGCGCCACCGCACGATCCAGGTCGCCGCGTGTGCAGACCGCCAGGGCCAGGTAGAACACCGTTGTCGCCAGGTTCACGTCGGGCTCGCCGGCGGCCCGGTGGCGAGCCAGTGCCTCTTCCAGCAGCTCGACCCCTCGAGCGTGGTCGCCGTGCATCAGCTCCGCCAGCCCGTTCATCTGCAGTCCGCGCGCCAGCGCGGACCGGTCGTCCAGTCGCCGTGCAAGCTCCTGGCATTCCTCCAGCATGGCCAAAGCCGCGGAGTTGTCGCCTTGCCGGATGGCGATGTAACCGCTGACCCACAGGGCCTTGGCTCGCTCGGCGCTGAGCTCCTGGTCAAGCGCCAGAGCCCGATCCAGCCAGTACCGCCCCTCGGTGAGCAAACCGCACGCGATCCAGTAGATCCACAGCGCCGAGGCCAAGCGCTGCCCTACTCGTGCTTGGCCGGGCTCAGTGACGCAGAATTCCAGGGCAGCCCGGAGATTCGAATGCTCCGCACGCAAGCGAGTCAGCCAATCGAGTTGGCGGGGACCGAACCAGTCGGCTTCGGCGTCCTCCGCCAACCGCAGGTAGTAGTCCCGGTGCCGCAGCCGCAGCACTGCTTCACCACTGGATTCGCGCAGCCGCTGCTGCCCGTACTGGCGCACCGTTTCGAGCAGCCCGTAACGGACGGGAGAGCCCGCTTCATCGCGGGTCAGCAGGGACTGGTCCACGAGCCCTGCTATGCACTCGAAGATTTCCTGCCGCGGCAGGTCGTCGTCCGCGCACACCGCTTCCGCCGCGTCCAGGCTGAAGCTCCCGACGAACACCGACATCCGTTGCCACAGCGTTTGCAGCTGTTTCGTGCACAGATCGAAGCTCCAGTCGAACGTCGCGCGCAGCGTCCGGTGATGCGGCAGCTCGGTGCGGCTGCCGCCGGTCAGCAACCGGAAGCGATCGTCCAGCCGCAACAAGATCTGCTCCACCGGCAGCGCACGCATCCGCACGGCTGCCAGCTCGATGGCCAGTGGCAGACCCTCCAGCCGCCGGCACAACCGAGCCACCGTCTCCAGGTTGTCCGGCCCCAGAGCGAACCCGGGAAGCACCGCCTCCGCTCGCTGCTCGAACAACAGAAGCGCCTCAGACGGACTTTCTCCCGAAGCATGCGACTCAAGAGTCTCATCCACATCCAGCGACATCGGCGGTACGGACCAGACGTGCTCCCCTGCCACGTGCAGTGGCTCCCGGCTCGTGGCGAGGATCCGCAGCCCTGGTGCCTCCCGCAACAGCGTGCTCACCAACTCGGCACATTCATCCACCACATGTTCGCAGTTGTCCAACACAAGCAGCAGTTGCTTGTCAGACAGGTAGTCCGTCAAAACGGTCTCGGGGCCTCGCGTGGACTGCTCACGCAATCCCAACGCCACCGCGACCGCGGTCGCCAGCAACGAGGGTGACTGCAATTTGGCCAACTCGACCAGCCACACCCCGTCGCGGAACGCCCGATGCACTCCCCTGGCCACCCGCAACGCCAACCGGGACTTGCCGACTCCGCCCACCCCGGTCAGAGTCGTCAGCCGCGACGACATCAACATGGCCCTGACCTGGGCGATCTCGTGCCGACGCCCGACGAAACTCGTCACATCCGCCGGAAGGCCACCCACCGTTCCGGGTGACGATTTACTCACGTTCCCACACTACGCCCGGGGCTCTCAGACACATCTCAAACCGACTGCGATGCTCAAGGCGGGACTCGTCCGGAATCGGCCCTCCGGCAACACAGCGAACACAGATAGCAGCCAACGGTTCCTCGGCGCCGCAATGATCAGCGAACGACCTGCTGCGCACCTTGTCGAAGGTCGGTCAACTACCACCGTAGGGCTGGCAGCCTCAAAAACCGTGGCAAGCCAACCCGAGCCATCGCGGTCCCGCTCGTCGCGAAGCAGATCGGCGTTCCCGCCACGGGATCGCCGCCGCACCGACCAGGGGTCGACATCGCCAAGCAATACGCACCAGGCTCAAACACAATCGCGCCAACACGGATCGGAAGAAGGAATAGATGAGCCGGGGCACCGCGCGCAGCATGGCCGCCTTTGTCGCCGTAACGGGCGCGCTGACGGTATCGGGTTGCTGCTGCAAAAGGACCCTGCGGGTCTGGTCGGGCTGACCGCTGGTGTTGGAGGAATCGCACACGAGGTGCTCCTGCGGCGGAAGTGACCACAACCCTTCTCAAGCGCCGGTGGTGTGCCCGGCCTGTCATGCCCGGAGCACACCAAGGCGTGCTCTTCCACAACGTCCTGGCGTTCGAGGTAC
Organism: Saccharopolyspora sp. NPDC050389; assembly: GCF_040655595.1. Taxonomy (NCBI): domain Bacteria; kingdom Bacillati; phylum Actinomycetota; class Actinomycetes; order Pseudonocardiales; family Pseudonocardiaceae; genus Saccharopolyspora; species Saccharopolyspora sp. NPDC050389. The sequence continues at coordinate 38,730 of NZ_JBFAKG010000038.1, read as the reverse complement.
GTACTACCGTGGATGATCTTGTCCTGCCACGGAGTTCCGTCACGAGGTCGACGACCACCCGCCGAGTTCATCAACCCCCGGAGCGATGGGCGATCAGCCCTGCCCTGGGAGGCCCCTCCAGCTGGATGCGGTCCCAGCCCTCGGCTTTGGCGGCGGAAACCGGTAGCCGAAGCCTTTTTCTTTGGACTCCGGTTCCGCCGACAATTCCAGCTCTACGCGGTGCAGGTAGTCGGCTTATCCGCGGTCGCGCATGAGATCGTCTGTGGCGTGGCACCGCGATGGCACAGCGCGCAGCTGCCAGAGCCCGCGCCGGGAAGCCGGGTCCTTCCAGCGGCCAGCGAGCGGCTGGGCAGTCGAGCTGAGCGAGAGCGCGCTCGGCCGGGCTTGGGTTACCGGGCGAGTGTTCGATACCCGGTGCCGCCGGTCGAAGTTGCCTTCGCTAGGTGATGCTGTGCGCGGCGTCGGATGAGGATCGGTAGGTAACTGGCCACCCGTGCAGACGGGATGAATTCAGCTGCCGCAGCGTCCACTGCCGCTGACACCTTCGTCCGCGATACTGCTGGGAACATGCCGGCCAGTTCCTCGCGCACCAGGACGAGCTCACGTTCCAGCCATTCATGATCGAGGTTGTCCATCCGACTCCCCCTTCCACGCGACAGGGTCGATGGACGACCAGGCGCTGCCCTAGGGCGCAAAGACCCCTGGCAGCCCGACGACGGAGGTCGGGCATAGAACCCGGACAACAGGCCGACGGTCGCCGAAGCGTCGACCACGACCGGTGAGCTGCCGACGCGTCGATCCGTGTTATCGCGCTGCTTCCGTCTACCCGACTTCCCGCGACGCTGGGCGAAGTCGGAGTAGGACCTTCGCGGTGTGAGGTGCTGTCAAGCTACACCGGATGAAGTCGGGATTTGCGGCACGCGGGAGTAGGCTGTCCACGGCGTCGGCGGGAGAAGTCCGGCAAGCGCCGGAAGGAGTTCTTCAGCCGCAGCCAGCTCATTCTCGAGGTCGCGGTCAGCATGGTCGGCCACGTGGGAAGTGTTGCCGTCGTGGCATCGCCTCCACGCCTCGGCCAGCAGGGGTGAAGGAAGCCAGGAGGCACGCTCGTCACGCAGAGAGAGCGCGCGAAGCGCGTGGAGGAGCTCACATGCGATCATCGTTCGATAGGAGTGCACAGTGGTCTCCAATTGCCGCGCCCCCAACGAGACGAAGCTGGCGTCGTCCTCGGTTCCGCGCGACAGCACCACAGTTTCCAGACTTGCGGGGGCCGCAGCTGCCCGAAGCGAACCGTAGGCAGACCCGGCCACATACTCCAGAATCATCGTTCCCGACGAGCCTGGCGGCCCGGCTGCCAGGAACGACGTGAGCTGGGTGTACGACGGGTCGGTCAACGTGCGGATTCGCCCGAGCAGCAGGGGCGCTGCTTGAGCGAAAGCGAGGCGCGCCGTGTCCAAACGCAATGCCAGGGGCGCCATGTGGAATCCACCATGATGGACGACGGTGGCTTGCTCGCCGAGGGAAGCCGTGACCAGCAGTGGGTTTTCCTGCGCGGTGGCGGCAAGCGAGGTGACGGCGGAGGTTAGGTCGGCGACTGCGTCGACGACCGCGCCGTGCGCTTGCGGGAACACCCGGTATCCGAACGGGTCCTGGATCCTGGCCGCGGACAGCGGTGAACTGACCAGCTCGCGCAGCCACTCCGCGACCACGGCCGTACCCGTGAAAGGAGTGGCGCGTGCGGCCTGCTCCGAGAACGCCTCGGGATTGCCGCGCACTGCGGAGAAAGACAGGCCCGCGACCACAGTAGCCGCCCGCACCAACGGTTCCAGGTCGGCGAGCGCGAGCATGATTCGACCGAGAGTCAATGCGTTGCTGCTGATGAAGGGCAATGCATCCGACTCCGGGAAGCCGTCCACCGGCGTCCACGGACGGCTGGCCGGGCGTTCCCCGATCAGCGTCAATGCCGTCCCGGCGAGTGCCGCCAGGTCTCCCGTTCCGACCGAGCCGTGTTCCCGCACCGTGGGTAACGCGTCCTCGTTCAGCAACCGCTGCAGTCCTCGCGCCGTAGCGGGGGAGACCCCGGACCCGCCCGCCGCGAGCTGATTGAGCCGGATCAGGAGCATCGCGCGGACGGTGTCCGCGGAAATGCCCGGACCCGAGGCCGCGGCGTGGCTTCGCAGCAACCGCCTCCCGTGTCCCCGCGCGTCCGCTACCAGCACAGTGCGGTTGACGCCCACACCGGTCCCACGACCGTAGACCGGTCGACGAACCGCGACTTCCGCGATCTGGTCGTGCGCGGTGGCGATCTTGCCGAGGGCCTCGTTCGTGAGGGCGACCGTTTCGCCCTCACGTGCCACCCGGGCGACTTGATCGCAGTCCAGCACGGACCCATCCAGCGTCAACAAGCGGGACACCTCCAGTCTCTCCGGAGAACAGCCGGAAAAGAACCTCTTCCGATCGGGTGAAGAGTATGCCATCCTGCCGTCCAGCGGCAATCGAGTTTCACCCCGCGAAAATTGATGAGCCGATTGGAATCGATTACTCCCCTTGTACCGACGGAGCACAAGATGACAGAGCTGTCCAACCGGCCGGTTGAGCGGGCGTTGGGCCTCCTCGCGGTCGTCTCCGAGTCCGGTGAGACGACGCTGACCGAGTGCGCTCGCGAGGCCGGGCTCGCGCCGAGCACAGCGCTGCGGCTGCTGAGAACCCTGGAACAGACGGGTTTCGTCCACCGCACCGAGGACGGTGTGTTCCACCCGGGGCACCGGTTGATCCAGCTCGGCGCCCGCGCACTGGGCAACGATTCGCTGGTGTCCCTGACTGAGCCCGCACTGCGGGCGCTCGCCGCGGAGACCGGCGAGTCCGCGTACCTCAGCGCCCGGACAGCCGACGACGGAGTCGTCTACCTCGCCCAAGCCGAAGGCAGCCGGTCGATCCGGCACGTCAGCTGGGTCGGGCAGAGCTTCCCACTGGACGGCTCGGCCGCGGGCCAGGCTGTCCGGGGCGACGTGCCCGATTGCGGCTATGTCGCCGCCGTTTCCGCGGTCGAACCCGACGTCCTGGCGATCGCCGCACCGATCCGCTCTCCCAAGGGGGTCATCGCGGCGGTCAGCATCGTCGGCCCGGTCTACCGGATCGACGAGGACCGCCAGCGCCAGCTAGGCGAGCTGGCACTCGCAGAGGCAGACCGGATTTCCGCAGAACTCGGCGCGGACGAGTCCCTCCGCGCCAAAACGGTTCCTGTGGACGAGGAGGACCCAGCATGATCCGTTTCGAGAAGGTCACCAAGCGGTATCGCGATGGCACGACGGCAGTGGACTCGTTGGACCTGGCCGCGCCGAAGGGCTCGATCACCGTGCTGGTCGGGCCGTCCGGTTGCGGCAAAACGACCTCCCTGCGCATGGTCAACCGATTGATCACGCCCACCGAAGGGCGAATCAGCATCGACGGACGCGACACCGCCGAGATGGACACCGCCGAACTCCGCCGCGGCATCGGATACGTCATCCAGCACGCAGGCCTGTTCCCGCATCGCACGGTCGCCGAGAACATCGGCGCGGTGCCACGACTGATCGGCTGGACGCGCCGCAAGGCCCGCGCGCGAGCTCTCGAACTGCTGGAGATGGTCGGCCTGCCGCTGGAGTTCGCCGACCGCTACCCCGCGCAGCTCTCGGGCGGGCAGCAGCAGCGCGTCGGCGTGGCACGAGCGCTGGCCGCCGACTCCCAGGTGATGCTGATGGACGAACCGTTCAGCGCCGTCGACCCGATCGTCCGAACCCGCCTGCAGGAGGAGTTCCGCACGCTGCAGGGTGAACTGGGCAAGACGATCATCCTCGTCACGCACGACATCGACGAGGCCATCACCTTGGGGGATCAGGTCGCGGTGTTCGCCGCCGGGGGTCGGCTCGCCCAGGTCGCGTCACCCTCCGAACTCCTGGCCCGCCCCGCCAACGACTTCGTCGCCGACTTCGTCGGCCGGGACCGTGGATACCGAGCACTCGGCTTCAGCACTCCCCTGTCCTTGCTGGTCTTCGACGAACCCGCAGTCGCGGTCAACAGCAGAACGGAACACGCGCGCGAGGCCGCCGTCGACGAATGGATCCTCGTCCTCGGCGAAACCGGCGCCCCGCTGGGCTGGCTCGACCTCGCCACCCACGACGCCGACACCATCCGGCGTGAAGACGTCAACCTCGGCGGCACCGTCAGCCGTCGTGACGCAAGCACGAGGGACCTGCTCGGCGCGGCCCTGTCCTCGCCGTCAGGAAGGGGGGTCGTAGTGAATCCGGACGGAACGTTGCACGGGACAATCACCGCGGCCGGCCTTATCAGAGACGCAAGTACTGCCCAGAACGTCGAGCACGCCGAGGCGCTGGGGGGTCCGCGTCCATGAGCGCGTTCGACTGGCTTGTCGACAACGCCGCGATCATCGGCGAATACGCAGCCTGGCACATCTACCTCTCGCTGATCCCGTTGATCGCTGGGCTCCTGCTGGCCCTGCCGCTGGGCTGGCTCGCCCACCGCTACCGCGGCGCGTACGGGCCGATGGTCACCTCCGCAGGTCTGCTTTACACGCTGCCGTCCCTCGCCCTGTTCGTCCTGCTTCCGCAGGTGCTGGGGACCCGGATGCTCGACCCGCTGAACATCATCTCCGCACTGCTCGTGTACACGGTCGCGCTGTTGGTGCGCGTTGTCGCCGACGCCCTGGCAGCGGTCCCCGGCGAAACCGCGCTCTCTGCCGAGGCCATGGGCTACCGGCCGTTCCAGCGTTTCTGCCTGGTGGAGCTGCCTATCGCGGTTCCGGTGATCGCGGCGGGACTGCGCGTGGCGGCGGCGTCGAACGTGAGCCTCGTGTCTCTGGCTTCGCTGCTGGGGATCCCGCAGTTGGGTTCGCTGTTCACCACCGGCTTCCAGCTCGACTACGTCGTACCCATCATCACCGGCATCGTCGGTTGCGTCGTTGTGGCCTGGCTGTTCGACGCACTGATTCTCCTGGTCAGCCACCGGCTCACCCCATGGCGGAAAGCGGGGAGCACAACATGAACATCGTCGAGTGGTTCGTCGATCCGGCCCACTGGAGCGGCCCGGACGGCATTCCCCAACTGATGCTCGACCACATCGGCTACACCGCGATGGCCGCCGCCGCGGCCCTCGTCATCGCGATGCCGTTGGGCTTGTTCATCGGGCACACGGGCAAGGGCACGTTCGCGATCGCCGGACTGGCCAACTCACTGCGGGCGTTGCCGACCCTGGGCCTGCTGATCCTCGCCGTCGTGGTCATCGCCCCGTACCTGGGCGAAGACCTGGCGTTCGTCGTACCCAGCTTGATCGTCCTGGTGGTTCTCGCGATCCCTCCGATCATGGTCAACACCTACGCGGGTATCCGGGGAATCGACCCCGCTGTCCGCGACGCCGCCTACGGCATCGGAATGCGTCCGTTCCAGGTGCTCGTGCAAGTGGAAATCCCGTGCGCGCTACCGCTGATCATTTCCGGTGTGCGCAGCGCGACGTTGCAGATCGTCTCGACCGCCACCGTCGCCGCCTACGTGTCGCTCGGCGGCCTCGGCCGCTACATCATCGACGGCCAGGCGCAACTGGACTACACCATGATGGTGGCCGGGGCACTGCTGGTCGCGCTCCTCGCCGTCGCGGTGGAAGGGGCGCTGCTCGTGGTCGAACGTCTAGTGGTCTCACGTGGCCTGACCCGCCGCTGGCGGACTTCGGCCACCACCCGCTCCGCAGCCAGGCGCGGCAATGCGACCGAGCCCCGTGCGTTGGTGCACAGCTGACCACAGCCAACCCGAACAGGCTCAGGAGATTCCCCATGCGCCATTGGATCGTTTCGCTGTTCACAACCTTGGGCCTGCTGGGCGCCAGTGCCTGCGGACTCGGGTCCAACCCACTCTCCGCAGGCGAAGGGGGCGGCGATCCCAACACGATCGTTGTCGGTTCCGCGAACTTCCAGGAGAGCCAGCTCCTCGCCACCATCTACGCGCAGGCACTGCGAGACCGCGGCCTGAACGTGCAGGAGCGATTCAACATCGCCAGCCGAGAAGCGTACGTCCCCGGGCTCACCGACGGCTCCATCGACCTCATTCCCGAGTACAGCGGTGCGCTGCTACAGCACCTCAAACCGGACACCGGCGCACAGACGAGAGAGGAAGTGCTGGCCGAACTCAAGACCGCCGTCCCCAAAGGGATTGTCGTCCTCAACGCCTCTTCCGCGGAGAACAAGGACGTGCTCGCCGTGTCCCGCGAAACCGCTGAACGCTACAAACTCAAGAAGATCAGCGATCTGCAACCACATGCCGCCAACCTCACCCTCGGCGGCCCGCCGGAGTGGAAAACGCGGCAAAACGGGGTTGCCGGCCTGGAAAAGCTCTACGGACTGCACTTCAAGAGCTTCGCGCCGCTGGACTCCGGTGGACCTCTCACGGTGAGCGCACTGACCAACGGACAGATCGACGTCGCCGACCTTTTCAGCACAGACCCGGCGATCAGCGACCACGACCTCGTGACCCTCCAAGATGACCAAGAGCTGTTCCTCCCGGAGAACATCCTCCCACTGGCCAACAGCAGCAAGGTGACTCCGCGTGTCGCGGAAACGCTCAACGCGATCTCCGCGCAACTCACCACGGACCAGATCCGAAACATGCTCCGACGCGTCGTGGCAGAACGGGAAAATCCCAAAACAGTCGCCCGCGAGTGGCTGCGTCAAGCGACCCTGCCCGCATAGCACCGGGCGAGCTTCCCGGTGGGACGCGCCATCACGGAGCTGAGCTGCTTCCTCGGCGGGAAACTCGACTTCCTCCTTCTGCGGCACTCCTTGGCTGACCTGCTGTGAAAGTTCACCATCCGTTTCCAGGACTGTCCACATTAGCCATATACCGTCCGCTCCATGATGAACGCTAATCGGCGTACCTTCTTGCTCGGCACCGGAATGCTCGGCGCTGGGCTTGCCGGCTCAAGCCTGGTCGGCGCATCGGGTGCCGCGACCGAGGCCGGTCGGATCGATCCGGAGAACCCGCGGTTCACCGTGGCCGTCATACCCGACACCCAGTACCTGTTCGACGCCGATCGCGGCGACTCCACCCCGCTCGACGCCTCGCTGCGGTACGTGCTGGAGGCGGACGAGAACATCGTGTTCCTCACGCACCTCGGCGACCTGACCGAGCACGGCCGGCCGGACGAGCTCGCGCGGATCAGCCGCTCCTTTGAGGTGCTCGACCGGCAGCGCTTCCCGTACAGCGTGGTCGCCGGCAACCACGACATCGATTCGTCCACAGACGACCAACGCGGACCGACACCCTATCTCGACACCTTCGGTCCGAAGCGAGCCGCGCTCTCCCCTGCCTACCGCGGCTCGAGCAAGGACGGGTACAACAGCTATCACATCTTCCACGGTGGTGGCCGGCAATGGCTGTTGCTGGCACTGGACTGGCGGCCGTCGGCGGGCGGCATCGCCTGGGCCAACTCGGTGATGGACCGGCATCCGGACCTGCCGGTGATCCTGACGATCCACGAGATGGTGTACGCCCAAGCGGACGGCCAGGCGCAACTTTCCGATTTCGGCCAGCGCGTCTGGCGCGACCTGGTAGCCGACAACGACCAGATCTTCCTGACCCTCAACGGTCATTACTGGCCTCCAGGCCGCGCGGTGCTGCGCAACAAGGCCGGTAACGACGCGCACCTGCACATCACCAACTACCAGGACCGCTACTACGGCGGCAGCGCGATGATCCGGTTGTACCGATTCGACCTGGCGCGCGGTGTCATCGACGTGCACACGATCTCCCCGTGGCTGCTGGCGAAGGCCCCGGACCTCAACGAGCTGGAACGCCAGGAGATCGAGCGCACCGGCGAGGTGGACTACTTCAGCGTTCCGATCGACTTCGAGCAGCGCTTCGCTGGCTTCGCACCGGTCTCCGTGCCCGCGCCGCGACCGGTGCGCGACATGTTGCTGCCGGGAACAGTTGCGTACTGGCGTTTCGACAACGCTGCCGCCGGGACCAAGGTCGAGTCTGTGCGAGATCTCTCCGGTCAGGACAACGACCTGAAGCCCATGACACTCGGCGGTGGCTCTCTGACGTACTCCTCGGACTTCGACAGGCGGCAACCAGGCCACGTCAGCCTGCGATTCACCGGATCCAAGAACCCTCCCCGCGGCTCATACCTGCAGACCGTTGACTCCGCGCCGTTGAACAGGATGGACTTCGCCCAGGGCTACACCGTTGAGGCGTTCGTCAAGCTGCCACCGGACTTCAAGGATGGAAACCACGCCTGGTGCGGTGTCTTCTCGCGACTGGGCACGGGCGGAGACGCAGGCAAGACCGGCGACGATCCGAGCGAACCAGCGGTCACGTTGTCCCTCTCCGACGGCGCCGGATTCCAGTGGGCAGCATTCCCACTCAACACGAACAGCATCAGCACGAACTGGAGTCACGAACTCGAGCTGGACAAGTGGTGGCACGTCGCCGTGGTCAACGACGGCACGCACACCACCATGTACGTAGACGGGTGCCCGGTCGTCCGGAACCCGAGGGCTGCCGCGATCGGCCTCGCCAATCCGGGCGGTAGTTGGCTGCTCGGCGGATACGCCTACAACCGGACAGTGGAACAAGGCTTCCACGGCTGGATCGGAGATGTCCGCGTGGTCGCCCGCCCCCTCCCGGTGACTGACTTCATGCTCGGCTGACGCCCTGAGAAAGATCTGCCGCGACGGCAGTCGATGGCCAGCAAGCAGGTGAACCAGGTGATCGTTCGGTCTTCTTCCTGAACGAGGGCAAGGCGATTCGGAGGCTCGGCGACGTTCTCGGACCGCTGATCGAAGGGGTGGGCGAGTCCGCAGCGGGCGGTCGGTGACCGGCTTCTTGCCCACCGAACTCGCGACGTCCGCCGGCATCCCGGGCACGTCGACGGCGACCGGATCGATGTCGGGCACGACCTCCAGCAGCCGCACCGAGTTCTGCGCGAGTGCCAGCAGCAGCGCGGTCTGCGGGAAGGTGATCGAGCGCAGCAGCGGCTTAAAGTGGAACCGGTCGGACACCTCGACCAACGCGTTCAGACGGTTGGGCAGCCGGAAAGTGGTCAGCGCGGTCGGCGTGGCGAACAGCGCTAGGCTGCGGAGACCAAACAATGAGCCCGAAATCGAGCCCCACAGAGCCCACGCGCAAGCCCGGCCGCGAGCCCATCGACGAGCGCGAACATGAGGCTGAACATGAGCGTAGACGTAATCGTTCTGACAAGCGTGACTGTTCGGTCGGTGGTCAGGAGTTGCCATGGGGTGATGGCGTTTCGGGGATCATGGCCCTCTCCGAACTCTGATACCCCGACATTTGCGGTCCCGAACACGAGCCCTGCCGAGAGTCCGCTAGCGAGCCGGCCGCTAGCGGACTTTCGACCCCGTGCACGAGCCAGTTCGTGAGCTGGACGGTGAGTCCGTATGCGCACCCGTACGCGAGTCCTGCGGTGAACTCGCGCGCATCGCTCTTGAAGTGTGCCGACCAGGAGCGCCGTGCAGTGTTTCGCCGCCGCAACGCAGGCGCAGCCGTTCGGGTTCGTGTCCGGTGCGGCCGCGAGAGAGTCTCACTTCACTGATGAGCGCCAGTGTGAGCCCAAGCCCGAGACTGACCCCGATCCCAGACACGAGCCCGACCATGAGTCCGAACCGGAGACCGTTCGTAAGCCCGAACGACAGCCCGACCGCGATCATGGTGACGAGGATTCGGGTATGCCGGTGAAGGGTGTTGGGCAGTTGCCACCAGGTGAGGTCATGGGTGTTGAGCTTTGGTGAGGTGCTGTGCCGCTCGAAAAGTCATCGCCGCACGTCAGGCTGCGTAGCGGTACTCGTTGACCACGCCGCCGAGGACTCGGGTGCGCAGGACCCGGCGGGCGTCGAGGTCATGCACGGGAGCGGGGTGGTCGTGAGCGTCGGGCGGTAGCTGGTTGCGGGCCTGGTGGGGCCGGTGCCCGTTGTAGTGCCGCTGGTAGGCGGAAAGCACACGCTGGGCATGGAACTCGTTCAGGACCAGGACGTGGTCGAGGACTTCGCGCCGGAGGCTGCCGATGACCCGTTCGCAGTGGGCGTTCGTCCGCGGTGCCCGCGGGGCGCTCTTGAGGATCTCCACGTCCTCGGCTTCGAAGACGGCGCGAAGGCGCGGGAGTACTTCCCGTCGCGGTCGCGCAGCAGAAAGCGCAAGGACTCGAAACGGATGCCCAGGTCGGAGGCGAGATTCCGGGCCTGCTGCACGGCCCACTGCCGGGTCGGATGGGCGGTGACGCCGGTGATGTGCAGCCGCCGCGTGCCGTGCTCGAGGAACGCCAGCACGTACAGCCTCCTGCCCAACACGGTGTCGACGTGCAGGAAGTCGGCCGCGATGATGCCCTCAGCCTGCGCGGTGAGGAACTCGCGCCAGGTTGGGCCGGAGCGACGCGGGGCCGGGTCGATGCCCGCCGCGTTGAGGATTTCCCATACCGTGGATGCGGCGATCCGGTGCCCAAGACGGGCCAGCTCCCCCTGGATCCGCCTGTGCCCCCACCTCGCGTTCTCTCGAGCGAGCTGCAGGATCAGCTTCTTGAGCGCCGCCCTGGTCGGCGGGCGTCCGGTGCGGTCGCGGCGCTCGGTGTAGTCCCACTTCGCGGCGATGAATCTGCGGTGCCAGGCGAGCAGGGTTCCCGGGGTGACGGGGAAGACCTCGCGCCAGCGCCGCCGGGGTATCAGCGCGGACAGGGCGGCGAACCAGAACCGGTCCGCCGGTTCGTAGCGCACCGGACCCTTGAGTTGGCGGCGTAGCACCGCGTTCTCGTGCCGCAGTACGAGTAACTCGGCGTCCCTGGAAGTGTGGCGGCGCAGCAGCACCGCCGTGGCGTACAGCAGCTTCCGGGTCACCTGGGGTGAAGCAGCGGCGGGCCGCCAGTGAGACGTAGACGAGGCCGACCAGGACGGGGACTTCGATCGCCGCGGGATCATCTCCCAAACTCGCCCCGGACTCGGCTACGTCGGCCTGGAATGGCAAACCAGCTTCTCCTCCGCCACCCTCCGCGGTGTCCCCCGCTACGCCCACTACGTCGCCGACCGCCTGATCAACCAAACCCAGGGCGCGAAAACCCCGGCGTCGTGCCGCTCAGCGCGTGCGCGGGCGTAGCGCGACAGACCCGCTAGGGATCGTCCGTCCGTATCGATCCCTCCTGGGCCGCTAGAGTGTTGCGACTTGTCAACGTTGCGGGTCAACGCCGGGGGCGGTTGTGGGCGAGGAAGAAAGTGCCGACCCCGGTTGGCTCCTGCGATTATGGGCTGCCGCCGACGCCTCTGACCCAACTGGTGTCACGCGTTTCCATCAGCACTTCACAGGCCAGTACGGGTTGGTCGATGGACGGCTGCTGTTGGCCATCGTGGCCGCCCCTGACAGAGGGTCTGACAGCGCTGTGCGTGTAGCCCAGCGGGTGATCAACCTCGTCGAGCAGCATCTCGCGCTGGCACCGAGTACTTCGACTGGCACACGGTAGTCCGCGAATCCCGGCCAACCTTCGGGGTCGGCGTAGTGCCGGTGTCGAACTCCTCGAACGGCACCGGGGCGAGCAGTTCGGCCACGCCATTCCCGTCGGAGATCGGCGCGGTATCGCGGCGATAGTTGACTTCCTCCGGTTCTCCTGACAACACTGCTCGCGCACTCTCGGCAAACGAATCCCGGAGAGCGATCCGCGGTCAGGATCTCCAGTCTTCGAGAGGACGTCATGAGCAAGCCAGCAACGGTGCTGGCGGTCGGTGCAGCTGCGATGCTGTTGGCCGCATGTGCGCAAGAGTCCACCGGGAATCCGCAGGACTATCCGAGCCGCAGCATTCGACTCATCAGCCCGTTTCCAGCCGGATCGCCAAATGACACCTTGGCCAGGGTATACGGCAAGTGCGTCGAAACGAAACTTGATCGACCTGTTCTGGTGGAAAACCGCGGCGGCGGCAACGGCACGATCGGCATGAACGAAGTCATCCGCGCCAAACCTGACGGCTACACGCTGGTGCAGGCCACCACCAGCACCGGCGTGATCGCTCCGATGCTCACCCCGGACGCCGGGTACAACGCGAATTCACTGGTACCGATCGGCGCCACCAGCACCACCCCGTCGGTCTTCCTCGTCGCCCCCACCAGTCCGATCACCTCGCTGAGCCAGCTCATCAGCGCCGACGATCACGTCGTGGTCGCAACCTCAGGGCCGGCGACATCCTCGGGCCTCAACGTCAAGGGGCTCGTGGACAACTACGGACTCAAGGCGGACCAGATCGCCTACGGCAGCCTCGGCGAAGGCCGACGCGGGCTCGCCCACGGCGACTACGACCTCCTCGTCGTAGCCAGCGGAAAGCCCGTCGTGAAGGCGATCCGCTCAGGAGAAGTCCGCGCACTCGCGGTGGCCGCAGACCGCCGACCCGAGTACCTCGCCGACGTACCAACCCTGGCCGAACTCGGTTATGGGGCAGGACAACTCCCAGGGCCGGGGATCGTGTCCTACTGGGCCGCCCCTTCCCGCACCCACCCGATAGTGCTCGACAAACTCAGTCGGACGCTGACCACCTGCACCACCGACCAACAGGTCCTATCCGTGGTGGGCGACAACTCCCCCGACCCCGACCTGGACGGCCAGCACGTCGCCGAGCTGCTGACTGAGACCGAGAAGGCGCTCGTTGGCCTGGTGCGGCGATGACGACGAAGAAGCAAGCACCGGAGCATGCGGACGAGCGTCGAGGACCTTCAAGGACCAGCGTCGTCCCGAGTCTCGCACTGTTGGCCATTGGGGTTGCGGCGGTGATCAGTGGCATCCTGCTGGAACAGCGCAACGGCGAACCGGCAGGGCCTGGTCTGTGGCCGGTGTTCGCAGGAATCCTCCTCGTGGCGACCTCCGCGGTCATGTTGTTCAAGCGTCCTCTTCGGACGGTCGATCGCGTCAATCTCGCCGAATTATCCCAGATCCTGTGGGGTGTGCTCCTGCTTGCCGTGTTCATCGCACTGCTGAAGGCAACCGGGATCGTCACCGCATGCGCCGTGACCGGGATCGTCTGGCTCCGCTTCCTCGCTAAGGAATCCTGGCTGGTTTCGGCGTTGGTGCCGACTGGCGTCGGCTTGGTGATCTACGTCGTGTTCGTCCAACTGCTCGACGTGCCCCTGCCCGTCGACGCCTTCCTCCCGAGGTGACCGCGATGCCCCAGCTCGATGGACTGATCAACGGGTTCGGCGTCGCGCTCAGTGGTACGAACCTCCTGATGGTGCTGCTCGGCGTCCTCATCGGCATGGTCATCGGAGTACTTCCCGGATTGGGGCCGACCGCGACCATCGCGATGCTGTTGCCGGTCACCTACGCACTCGAACCGTCCGGCGCGATCATCTTGCTCGCCGGGATCTACTACGGCGCGATGTACGGCGGAACCATCACCGCAGTGCTCGTCCGAGTCCCAGGCGAGGTCGCCTCAATCGTAACCACCTTCGACGGCTACGAAATGGCCCGACAAGGACGTGCCGGCGCAGCACTCGGGACCGCAGCGATCGGATCGTTCATCGGCGGAGTCGTAGCCACGGTCGTACTCGTCGCCCTAGCGGCACCCCTGGCCGCACTCGCGGCCGAGTTCGGACCGCCGGAACTGTTCGCGGTGGCACTACTGGGCCTCCTGTTGGTACTGGCTATCGCACGCGGACCCCTGGTCAAGGCGCTCGCGATGCTCGGACTCGGGCTACTCATCGGCACAGTGGGCCAGGACCCAGTCGACGGCGTCGCGCGGTTCACCTTCGGCTCCCTGGACCTGCTCGGCGGACTGGAAATCGTCGCCATCGCCATGGGCATGTTCGGCATCGGCGAAGTGCTCCACAACCTCCACCACGGCTCCAACCAGAAGTCGGTGGCCACCAAGATCGACAAGGTGTGGCCAAGCAGCCAGGATCTGCGCACCTCCGCCGGGCCCATCGCCCGCGGCACCCTCATCGGCTCGGTGCTCGGCCTCGTTCCAGGTGGTGGCAGTGTGCTCTCGTCTATGACGTCCTACGCCGTCGAACGCCGCCGCGCGAAGGACCCGACCCGCTTCGGCAACGGTGCCATCGAAGGAGTCGCCGGACCCGAAACGGCGAACAACGCCGGATCGACAGCCAGTTTCCTGCCCCTGCTCACTTTGGGCCTGCCCACCGGCAGCGTGATGGCCCTGATGTTCGGAGCCCTGCTGCTACAAGGCATCACGCCCGGACCCACGCTCGTCAGCGAACACCCGGACGTGTTCTGGGGGATCATGGCCTCCATGTTCATCGGCAACCTGATGCTGCTGGTGCTCAACATCCCACTGGTCGGCGCGTTCGTGCAGCTGCTGAAGATCCGCATGAGCGTGATCAGCGCCGTGACCGTCATGGTCACCATGGTCGGCGTCTACTCGCTGAACAACAGCATCTTCGACATGGTCGTCGCCGTGCTCGCCGGCCTCCTCGGCTACGCCATGCGCAAGACCGGGTTCGAGCCCGGCCCTCTCGTGCTGTCCGCGATCCTCGGCAGCACCCTGGAATCCAACCTGCGAGCATCGCTGACGATGTCCGACGGAGACCCCACAATCTTCGTAACCCGCCCCGTCTCACTCGTCCTCTGCACGCTTTTCGTAGCCGTCCTCATCACGGGCATGTGGCTCGCAGCCAAGAAACGTCGAACTCAAAACTTGTCTTCCGCCGTCGCGCGCACAGGTTGAACGGACACGGCGCACGACAGCGTCAGATGCTGAGGTGGCGCCGGCCATGGCATTTCGAACTCCCGCACCGGCCCGCCCTCCTTCAGGGAACTCATCAGCGAACACCCGCCCAACTTTCAAGGCGCTGGTGTGACGGTTGGTGCGTGGAGTCTGGTCTGCGCGGGCTGGCCCACGCAAAGGTTTCTGTTGCCACGACCAAAGAGCCTCCTTGCGCGAGCAGCCTCTTCGCGGAGGGCGTTGTGTCTAAGACTACTTGGGCCGTGGCGTCATTCAGATGCGAAGCGCGCCTTCTCCTGGGGCGTGCTCGTCACCCGCGTGCGCGGCGTCGCCTGACTCGTACTGGTCGTGCAGCCGGATTGGTCGATGGTCTGGAGCGCTCCGGCGCGGTTCGCCGTCGTGAGCGCAACGCGGACATCAGTACGCGGAGTCCGTGACGCTCGGGATTCCGGTGCAGATGGGTGTCGGGTCAGCGGTGGCACATGGGACGAGCACAGCCGCCGCCGCGACGAGCGCAAGCAACGGCAAGGTGAGCGCAGCGACGATCCGCCAGCACGCCGAGCGCACTGCCGCCCGGGGCTGAACGAGGCGCCTGACCCGTTCCGGAACGCCGGAGCCCACCGCCGCGAGAGCTGTTTTCGGTACGGGGGTGGCCGATTTCCGGTTGCTCGTGGCCATCACGGTCAGGGCTCGGGCTACCGCGATTCCCATGTCGGCGGCCCGCCCGATCGTCGGCGATCCACTCGACGAGGCGGGCGATCTCCTGCGAAACCGCCTTCAGCAGCGGCACGAAGGGAAAGGCCCGCGCGAGGATCGCCGCCCAGCCCAGCACGAGATGGTGCTTCCCGCGCAGGTGCGCGATCTCGTGCGCGATGACAGCGTCTCGTTCGGCCGGCACGAGCCGGCGCAGTGCGCCTGTGGTGAGTACGACGGTAGAGCCTCGCCCGGGAACGCAGTACGCAGCCAGCTGCTCGGTTTCCACGACATCAATTCGAATTCCATTGTGGACAAGCGTGTCCGAGCACGAGCGCAGGGCATGCCGGTGCATCTTGCGGTGCCGCCGGGCCTGCCGGGCATGGTGTGCGGCAACGGCCAACAACCGCACCATCACCAGGACGGAGCCGAGCAGTGCGATGGCAGCGGGCGCGTCGGCAAGGTCGTGCACCCCGATGATCGCCAGCAGCGCACGCAGGCAGGCGTGCAGCAGACCGGCGAGACCGAGGCCGCCGGAGAGTTGTGCCATCGCAGCGAGACCGGCGCTGATCACCGATACGACCCACGAGGTGGCCAGCGTGGCCCACAGGATGAGCCCGAGTCGGGGCGCAGCGGATTGCCAGCGCCGACAGGCCCGCATCAGACCGGGCCCCAATGCGGCCAGCGCTGCGGTGTAGGCGAACAGCCCGATGAGCAGCGGTGTCATCGGCCCTCCGGCGTCTCGGCGAGCAGTTCCCGCAGCATCGCGGCTTCCTCGTCGCTGATCTCGTCGACGAACTTGAGGAACGTCGCGCGCGGGCTGTTGCTGGCCGCGAGCGCTTCCCGCATCAGCAACGCGGCATGCTCGCTGGCCTGCAGACGGGGGCGATAGAACCAGACCCGGCCGAGCCGATCGCGGTCGACCCACTGCTTGCGGTGGAGGTTCTCCAGCACCGTGGCCACCGTCGTGTAGGCGAGACCGCGGTCGTGGAGGCCGTCCAGCACCTCCCGCACGCTCATCGGATCCGCCGCTTCCCACAGCAGGTTCATCACGGCCGACTCGAGTGGCCCCAGGCTACGCATCACAAATCCCCCTCCGGTCGGCAGGATAGGTCAGGCGTCTGCCGCAGGCAGCCAAGCCAGTGCCGCGCTGTCCAACCGTGCACCAAGACCCCGGTTGATCTTGCCCGGGGCACCGGGAACGTGCCGGCGCCGTGATTCTACTATGCACAATAAGAGTTCTACTAACTTTGATAGAAGCTAGGTGTTCTGATGGATTCGAAGGGCTCGCCGGCGTTCCGGTGGGGGTTCGCGGCGCTGGTCGTGGTCGCCGTGGCGGCGCTGGCATGGGGCGCGTTCGGCGGCAGGCCGTCCCCGGAATCGGCGCAACAACCCGCCCCGACTCAGGAGGACGACATCGCCGCGGTGTTGAAAACCCTGCAGCGGCGGCAGCCCGATGACTCGTTCGCGATCGGGCGCATCGACGCACCTGTGGTGCTGATCAAGTACGAGGACTTCCGCTGCCCGTTCTGCTCGAAGTTCACCGCCGACGTCGAGCCGGAGCTGATCAAGCGGTACGTCGACCCCGGGGTGCTGCGCATCGAATGGCGCGACTTCCCGATCTTCGGCGCGGAGTCCGTGGAGGTCGCCAAGGCGGCTCGTGCCGCCGCCCGCCAGGGCCGGTTCTGGGAGTTCCACAACGCCGCCTACGCGCGGGGCAACGACGGGCACAAGCCGCCGTTCCCGGAAGATGCCATCCAGCAGGTGGCCCGCGAAGCAGGCGTACCGGACCTCGCGAAGTTCAACGCCGACCGCAACGACCCGGCGATCATGCAGGCGATCCAGACCGACCTGGCCGAGGGACAGGCGCTCGGGGCGTCCAGCACCCCGTCGTTCATCATCAACGAGCAGGCGGTGCTCGGCGCCCAGCCACTGGAGCAGTTCGTCGCGGTGATCGAAGCGGAACGGGCCAAGGCATGACCATCGGTTACTTCGGCGCATTCCTCGGTGGCGTGCTGTCGCTGCTGAGCCCGTGCTCCGCACTTCTCGTGCCGGCGTTCTTCGCCTACGCATTCGCCGACCGGGTGCGACTACTGCTGCGCACCGGCATCTTCTACCTCGGCCTGGCCACCACCCTGGTGCCGATGGGCATGGCCGCGGGCTCGATCGGTGCGGTGCTCAACGAGCACCGCGACCTCGTCGTGCTGATCGGCGGATCGATCATGATCGTGCTCGGCGCGGGACAGATCTTCGGCCTCGGCTTCGGCTCCACGGCAGCGCAGCGGCTCAGCGGGCGGATCAAGATCTCCTCGGCGCTGTCGGTATACCTGCTGGGCACCGTGTACGGACTGGCCGGATTCTGCGCCGGCCCCCTGCTCGGCAGCGTGCTGACGATCGCCATGACCGGAGCCAACCCCGCCTACGGAGGCCTGCTGCTGGCCATCTACGCACTGGGCATGGCGGTGCCGTTGTTCCTGATCGCCGCCCTGTGGGACCGCTTCGACCTCGGGCGACGCCGGTGGCTGCGCGGCCGGGAGCTGAAGCTCGGCCCGCTCCGCGTGCACAGCACCACACTGCTCTCCGGACTGGTCTTCATCACCCTCGGCGCGGTGTTCCTCGCCACCGACGGCACCGGATCCCTCGGCGGAATCATCAGCATCGACGCCCAGTTCGCTGCCCAGGCATGGGTGCAGCACGTATCGGCGCTCATCTCCGACCAGTTGGTGGTGGCCGGAGTCGTACTGCTGCTGCTTGCTGGGCTCGGTTGGGCGCTGCTCGCGACCCGCCGCACAAGCCGCGGCCACGGCACCTCGAACCACGCTCCCGACGAACTCGACAACGAGCCCCACCGCGCGAAGGAATGAGACTTCGGTGCCGCGGTTCCTGGAGCGCTGGACCGGGATCAGGGAGCCGGACATCAGTGGCTGGCGCCGCACGGCCGCTGGCGACCTGGTGCCGGTGTTCGACTTCGACAACGCGGTGAGCCGCCGCGCCTGGAGAAGCCGAGCCCATTCCCGAGCCGATCGACCGCCGGCGCCCGAAACCACCGGAGAAGCAGCTCCTTCCGTTGCAGGAAAAGGGCAGGCGGATCGCGCGCATTGCCGTACCAGCGGATGGAAGTTCTGGTCACAACTCCGCTCCCGGGTTCGGCCACACCCGGTACCCCGCTGCGCCGTGTGACGGGACCGACGCCCGGATCTCGCTGCCGATGCTGGTTTCGACGCCCGTCCACAGCTCCCGCGACCGGTCATTGGTCACCTTCCGCGAGAACACGACCTTGCCGTCGCCATCCACCGCGCACGCGTGATGGGCGGTCTTGCCCGCGTAGATCCCGACCCGGATCACTGGTCGAACCTTCACGCTTGTTCTCCTGTTGTCGCAGATCAGCCTCGTGGACAACCCCAAGCGTGCACATCGTCTATCCGCAACTGGGCACGCTGCGAGGCCCCTGGGCGCTCCAAGATCAGCACACCGCGGCGCTCCAAAGATCACTTGATACCCCTCTACAGCTGCCTTTGATGTCGACGCAGGCGAACCGATCTATGGTCTGTTCATGCGGGGCGAATCCGGCAGTTCGCCCCACCCCGATCGCTTT
Organism: Saccharopolyspora sp. NPDC050389; assembly: GCF_040655595.1. NCBI lineage: Bacteria > Bacillati > Actinomycetota > Actinomycetes > Pseudonocardiales > Pseudonocardiaceae > Saccharopolyspora > Saccharopolyspora sp. NPDC050389. The sequence continues at coordinate 19,744 of NZ_JBFAKG010000038.1, read as the reverse complement.
CCACCCCTGCTATTGGCGAGGAGGACGGTGTGCGTTACGGCTTCGCCATCGACCAGCGGACCTGCATCGGCTGCCACGCCTGCACCGTGGCGTGCAAGACCGAGCACGAGGTGCCGGTCGGCCAGTTCCGCACCTGGGTCAAGTACGTCGAATCGGGTGAGTTCCCCGCCACCACCCGGGATTTCGGCGTAATGCGGTGCAACCACTGCACGGACGCGCCGTGCGTGCAGATCTGCCCGACGAAAGCGTTGTTCAAACGCGACGACGGCATCGTCGACTTCGACCGGGAACGGTGCATCGGCTGCAAGGGCTGCATGCAGGCCTGCCCCTACGACGCGATCTACATCGACGACGACACCCACACGGCCGCCAAGTGCAACTTCTGCGCCCACCGGGTCGACGAGGGCCTGGAGCCGGCGTGCGTCGTGGTGTGCCCGACCCACTCGATCTGGGTGGGCGACCTCGACGACCCCGGCAGCGGAATCGCCAAGCTGGTCAACGAGAATCCCGTCCAGGTGCGCGCGCCCGAGCAGAACACCGGGCCGAACGTCTTCTACCTCGGCGCGGACCGGGCCGTCCTGGATCCGCTGGCGGCGCCGACCGGCGAGTCCTACATCTGGGCGCAGCCCGACGAGCACCGCCGCGAGGCATCGAAGGACCTGCCCGTCGACCCGGTCAGCCACGCGCGCACCACGCTGAACACAGCGCATCCGCGCCCGTGGGGGTGGCGGGTGACGACCTACCTGTGGACGAAGGCGTTCGGCGCCGGCGCACTGCTAGTCGCCGCGCTGGCGCGGTTCCTGGGCATCGATCTCGGTCCACTGGGGACGGTCGTCGCGCCGGCGCTCGGTGTCGTCGGGGTGGCGGCCACCGGGGTTCTGCTGGTCTGGGACTTGAAGCAGCCCAAGCGGTTCCTGTACTTGCTGCTGAAACCCAACCCGACATCGTGGCTGGTCTGGGGCGCAATGGTGCTGGGCGTGTTCGCCGCCATCGCGACCGCCTGGCTGTGCACCGGCGCGCTGGCCGCCGCAGGGGTGGTCGGCACGAGCACCGCCAACGCGATTCTGGATCCGCTGGCCTGGGCGGTGGTACCGGCAGCGGCGCTGACCGCTGGGTACACCGGATTCCTGTTCGGCCAGGCCGAAGGCCGCGACCTGTGGCAGTCCCCGCTGCTGTTCTGGCACCTCATAGTGCAGGCCGTGATGGTCGGCGCCGGTGCGCTGCTGCCGCTTTCAGCGTTCGCCGACCCGTCCGGCGACGCGGTCGCGCTCGTCGCCCGCAGCCTGGCGATCAGCACCGTCCTGCATGTGGTGATGCTGCTCCTGGAGTACCTGGGCCGGCACCCGACCCGCAATTCCCAGGCCGCCGCGCACATGGTCACCCACGGCCGTTACGCGCGCCTGTTCTGGGGTGGTGGCGTCGTGCCTGCCGGCGTCGCCGCGGTGGCGGCCGCAACCGGATGGCAGGGCACGTCCGTCGTGCTCCCGGTGCTGGCGGGGGTCGTCGTCCAGGGCGCGCTGCTGGCCTACGAGAGCGTGTTCGTGCGCGCCGCCCAAGACGTTCCGCTGTCCTGAATCGGGAGAGGAAACGCCCATGCACGACGAGCAACCACGCCCCGAACCGGCGCTGCCGGGCGCGCGGAACCACGAACACCTGCGCAACTTCCCGCCCGTGTCCACCTGGGACGACCACGTCGAGTACGACGCCAAGGCGCATCCGCGGAAGGTGCCCCGCTCGTACACGCTGGTGCCCACCACCTGCTTCAACTGCGAGAGCGCCTGCGGACTGCTCGCCTACGTCGACAAGGACGATCTGTCCATCAAGAAGCTCGAGGGCAATCCGGCGCACCCGGGGTCACGGGGTCGCAACTGCGCCAAGGGACCGGCGACGATCAACCAGCTCAACGACCCGGAACGGATCCTGCACCCGCTCAAGCGCACCGGCGACCGCGGCGCCGGGCAGTGGCAGCGGGTCAGCTGGGACGAGGCGCTCGACGACATCGCCGCCCGGATCCGGCAAGCCATCGTCGAGAACCGCCACGAAGAGGTGATGTACCACGTCGGGCGACCCGGCGAGGACGGTTTCGCCGAGCGATTCCTGAACGCCTGGGGCGTCGACGGACACAACAGCCACACCAACATCTGCTCGTCCGGCGCGCGGTTCGGCATGACGTTGTGGGCCGGCTACGACCGCCCATCGCCGGACTACGCCAACGCCAACGTGATCCTGCTGCTGTCCTCGCACCTGGAAACCGGGCACTACTTCAACCCGCACGCCCAGCGGATCATGGAGGGCAAGCAGGACGGCGCGAAGCTGATCGTGCTCGATCCGCGGATGTCCAACACCGCCTCGCACGCCGACACCTGGCTGGCGCCGTGGCCGGGCAGCGAGGCCGCCATCCTGCTGACGGTCGCCTCGCACCTGCTGCGGACCCGCCAGATCGACGAGGCCTTCCTGCAGCGCTGGTTCAACTGGCAGACCTACCTGCGCGAACTGCACCCCGACGCGCCGTCGGACTTCGGTACCTTCCTCGACCGTCTGGAGTCCGACTACGCCGAGTACACCTTCGAGTTCGCCGCCCGGGAGTCGCGGATCCCGGCCAACAAGATCGCCGAGGTGGCCGAGACGGTGGCCGCGTGCGGCGGCCGACTGGCTTCGCACGTCTGGCGTTCGGCGTGCGCCGGAAACCTCGGCGGCTGGCAGGTCGCCCGCGCGCTGTGGTTCGTGCTCGCGCTGACCGGCAGCATCGGCGCGAAGGGCGGCACGAGCCCCAACGGCTGGAACAAGCTCATCCCGCACGGGCCTGCGATGCCCGCGCCGCACGACCACTGGAACGAGCTGACCTGGCCGCGGGAATACCCGCTGTCCACCAACGAGATGTCCATCCTGCTGCCGCACTTCCTGGCCGAGGGCCGTGGCCGCCTGGAGGTCTACTTCTCCCGCGTCTACAACCCGGTCTGGACCAACCCGGACGGATTCACCTGGATACAGCAGCTCACCGACCCGGCAAAGGTCGGCCTGCACGTCGCGCTGACCCCCACCTGGTCGGAAACCGCGGAGTTCGCCGACTACGTGCTGCCCATGGGCCACGGCGCGGAACGCCACGACACGCACTCCTACGAGACCCACGCGGGCCGGTGGCTCGGCTTCCGCCAACCGGTGCGCCGGGTCGCGATGGATCGGCTCGGTCGCGAATACACCGACACCCGCGACACCAACCCCGGCGAGGTGTGGGAGGAGAACGAGTTCTGGTTCGAGCTGTCCTGGCGCATCGATCCGGACAACGCGCTGGGCATCCGCAAGCACTTCGAGTCCCCGTACCGCCCGGGCGAGAAGATCACCGTCGACGAGTACTACCGCTGGATGTTCGAGAACCAGGTGCCGGGACTGCCGGAGAAGGCGGCCGAGCAGGGAATGACGCCGCTGGAGTACATGCGCCGCTACGGCGTCGTGGAGATCGACCACGACGTCTACCGCCAGGACGAGCGGGAACTTACCGAGGCCGAGCTGGAGGGGGCGGAAGCAGATTCGGATGGGGTGTTCCGGCGGCCGGTGACGCTGGAGTCCGCGCCGCCGGTCGTCGGCGAGGCCGGATCCGTCGGCGTGCGGCACGACGACGGTTCGATCACCGCCGGCTGGCTCACCCCGTCGCGCAAGCTCGAGGTGTACTCGACGACGATGCGCGACTGGGGCTGGCCCGAGCACGCCACCCCGGGATACATCCGATCGCACGTCGCCCACAGCGAGATCGACACCGCCGCCGGTGAACTCGTGCTGGTGCCGACCTTCCGGCTGCCGACGCTGATCCACACCCGGTCCGGGAACGCCAAATACCTGAACGAGATCAGCAACACCCACCCGCTGTGGTTGAACTCCACCGACGCCAGGCACCACGGCGTCGACACCGGCGACCTGGTACGCATCAGCACCGAGATCGGCTACTTCGTCTGCCGCGTCTGGGTGACCGAAGGGATCCGGCCGGGCGTATGCGCACTGTCGCACCACATGGGACGGTGGCGACTGCACCCCGGCGAAGGCAGCCGGTGGGTCTCCGGCATGGTCGAACTGTCCCACCCGGACGGTCAGCACACCTTCCTGCTGCGGCACAAGACGGGAATCGCACCGTTCGACTCCGATGACCCGGACTCCGCGCGCATCGACTGGCAGGACCCCGGCGTGCACCAGAACCTCGCATTCGCGGTGCATCCGGACCCGTGGTCGGGCATGCACTGCTGGCTGCAGAAGATCAGTTTGGCCCCGGCGCACCCGGAAGACCGCTACGGCGACGTCTACGTCGACACCCAGCGCTCCCGCGAGGTGTACCGGGAGTGGCTGGCCAAGACCCGGTACACGCTCGGCCCGGACAACCAGCGCCGCCCGGAGTTCCTGATGCGCCCGGTACCACCGGTGCGCCGCGCCTACCGAGCCTGACCCACGGAGGTATGCCGATGTTGTTGAAACACGGGGCAAAACCCCGCCTCGACAGCGGGTTGGTGCGCACCGCTGTCGGCGCCGTGGAGGACCCGGAGCTGCACCGCGGTCTCGCCGAGCTGGGCATGCTCCGCGACGTCAATGTGGACCGCCGGGGTCGGGCGCGCATCGAGATCGCCCTGACGACCTCGGCATGTCCGCTGCGCGAGTCGCTCCGCGAAGCCATCAGCACCGCCGCAACCGACGCCGGCGCCACCTCGGTCGAGGTCGGTTTCAGCACCATGTCGGAGCGGGAACGCATGGAGCTCGCCGGCAACATCCGCGGCGAGAAACCGCGCGGGCTCGACGAGCGGACCCGGGTCTATGCCGTGGCCAGCGGCAAGGGCGGTGTCGGCAAGTCCAGCGTGACGGCGAACCTCGCGGTCGCCCTGGCTCGGTCCGGGCAGCGCGTCGGCGTGCTCGACGCGGATGTGTGGGGCTACTCAATCCCGCACCTGTTCGGCGTGCGGCGCAACCCGATCGCGTTGAACGGGATCATGCTGCCGGTCGAGGCGCACGGCGTGCGGTTGATGTCGGTCGGATTCTTCGTCGACGACGCCGAACCCGTGGTGTGGCGCGGCCCCATGCTGCACAAGGCGTTGGAGCAGTTCCTGGTGGACGTGCACTGGGACGATCTCGACGTGCTGCTGCTCGACCTGCCGCCGGGCACCGGTGACGTGGCGCTTTCGTTGCTGGAACTGGTGCCGCAGGCCGCGCTGCTGGCGGTGACCACACCGCAGCCCGCGGCGCAGAACGTCGCCGCCCGCGTTGGTCGGATGGCGCGGGACCAGCGGATGCCGATCGCCGGTGTCGTGGAGAACATGTCCGCGCTCGTGTGCGGTTCGTGCGGTGCAGCCACACCGCTGTTCGGCGCCGGTGGCGGTCAACGACTCGCGGAGGAACTCGGCGTGTCGTTGCTCGCGCAGGTGCCCCTGGACATCGCCATGCGCGAAGCGGGCGACGCCGGGATTCCCGTGGTAGCACGCGATCCCGATGCGCCGTCCGCGGTGGCGATGGCGACGCTCGCCGCGGAACTGCCGGTGGTGCGGCGCGGCCTCGCGGGGGTGCCGCTGCCGCTGTCAGTCGTGTGAGCGACGTTTGGCGTGCCGGGACCGCGTCGCCACCCCGACCAGGTCCCGCACTGGTCCCAGCAGCTGATGGCCGGACCGCCACACGGCGCGGATCACTCGCCGCATGTCGATGCCCTCGACCGGGACCGCGACCAGCCGACGCTCCACGAGGTCCCCGGCCACCGCGAGCGAGCTGATCACCGCGGGTGCCACCCCCGCTGCGGCGGCAGAGCGGACGGCGGTCGTCGAGGACGCCTCGAGCAGGGGCGGGGCCAGCGGCCCGAAGTCGACGAGCACCCGCTCCAGCGTGTACCGCGTGCCGGAACCCGGTTCCCGCTGGATCAACGGGGTCGCCACCAACTCCGCCGCCGGTATCGGAGTGCGCCGACGACTCCACGGGTGGCTCGGCGCCACCACCACTTCCAGCCGGTCGGCGGCCACGTCCTGGCTGTCCAGCCCCTCGGGCACCGACGGACCCTCGACGAACCCGAGTTCCACCTCACCGCCGAGCACCGACCTGGCCACCTCAGCCGAATTGGCCAGCCGCAACGACACCTTCAACTCCGGCGCCTGTTCGTGCAGCACGACCAGCCAGCCCGGCACCAGGTACTCGGCCGCCGTCATGCTCGCCGCCACCCCCAGTTCATGCGCACGTTTCTCCCGCAACGCACTGATCCCCGCATCCAGCACCGCCGCGGACTCCACGACGTCGCGGGCCCAGTCCGCGACGAGCGCGCCGGCCGGAGTCAACCGCGAACCGGAGGTGGAACGCTCCAGCAGCCGCACACCAACCAGCCGCTCCATGTAACGGATCCGGGAACTCACGGCAGGCTGCGAGATGCCGTGTTCCCTGGCCGCACGGTTCAAGCTCCCCAGCCGTGCAACGCTGAGCAGCACTTCGAGCGCGCCGATCTCCGGCATCCGGGGCGACAGCGGTGCCACATCCCGGATCCTACGAGCGGCACGCCGTGTTGGGGACCCTTGATCGGGTGAGTCGGCCCGCCCTGGTGGAGTGAAGGTCATCGTGACCGATCATTTGATCTCAGTGTCGAGCAGTTCAGCCGTTGCCGTCGCTGCGGGTTCTGCTGCGCCGTAGGCCGAGGATCGCCGCGATTGGCAGTGCTGCCGCCAACCCGGAGAGCAGTACCGCGGCGAGCGCGCCGAGGAGCGCCGGCTCGTCTCCGAAGGCGATACCGACGGCAGCTAGCGCGGGCCCCACGTTACGCACCGCTGCGACGCTTCCCATCGTGGTGCGGCGCACCGCCGACCCGGTGGCGAGCAACGTTCCGGCGACGAAGGCCGCGGTGGCGAGGGCGAACCCGGCGAGGAGCGTCAGCGAACCGAGCAGTGTGACGACGTCGCGCCAGTTGCCCAGCAGCATGCCCGCCCAGCACGATCACGAAAGTCACGTTCGAGACGTTGACGGCGGTGGGATGCCAAGAACGCGCGACAGGTGCCGTACATCGTCGCAGCAGCAGGCCGACGGCGAACGGAACGAGCTGCAGGATCGCCACGGTCAGCACCAACGCGCCGACGTCGAAGGACACTCCTGGACCGACCTTGGCGATGGCGAGGATGCCGTTGGCGGTCGGGCCGAAGGTCAGGCTGCCGACAGAGGCGAGCAGGACCTGCATGGCCGCGCCCGCGACCACATCCCCGCTCTGCACCATCGCCAGCTTCGCGCCGAACGGCCCGCCGGGTGACGAAGCGACCAGAATCACGTCATGCAGCGCGGAACTCGATCACGTAGCGGGGTTGTGAGACGGCGGCACCACTCGCTCGTCTTGCGAGAAAGGGGCCGGCGCCTACCCTGCGACGGCGCGAATGATCAGCCGCCCGGACCGGCGAGAGCGGCTTCGGTTGAGGTGCCGGCATCCGCAACGCATCCCCACATGCTCTGACGTCAATCCCCGCGTGTCTGATCATCAACCGCCGGTCGTGTGCTGGACGCGGCGCCCCAAGTAGGGCGAGGCACCAGCGAGGTTTCGATCGCGGGATTGATGACAGCACTCCAGTCGCAGCCCGCACCGGTATAGAGATGCCAGCGCGTGGTCGTGTTCAAAAAAATTTGGGCAGCGTGCTGTGAATCCAGCGGCCCGGGTGCGCTTTAGAAGGGTGTCAGAACCTTTCACCGCAGGCCGATAACGGAGTAACACGCATGACACCCATGCCCCGGAATTCCGCCACGATCAAGGCTCCGCCGGCACCTCCGAAGAACAGTAAAGGAAACCAAGGCCAGAGTGCGCCCGTTCCTTTGGGGATTTGGCTGTGCGGGCCCCAGCCGAACACCTCAGCCGGAGAAACGCGGAGTGTTTCCCAGCGGTTGACCCGTCGCGCGATCGAGGAATTCGCTCCCGCCCGAGGCAGCATTGTCGTCACATCGACCGACACCGATGCGCACGCCGCTCCTGTCGACTCTGCGACCGGCCGACACATCCGTATCGCGCCGTTTCCCACCGCATCCGCCGGTGACACCCCATCAGACGGTCACCGGCCCTCCATGCCTCAGCAGCGCGTGGGGCACAGGCCGCCGATGGGGTCGGTGGATCTAGTGGTGGCCTGCCAGCTTCCCGCGCCGGCACCGACCTCGGCCGGTGAACCGTACGCGTCCTGGGCGCGGTGGCTGCGGCCCGGCGGAGTACTCGCCATGATCACCGCCAACCCCGCGGGTCCCGGACGGTTCGCCAACCACACCGGCGCGATCATCACCGCCGCGGAAACCGCCGGCCTGGCCTACCTGCAGCACGTCATCGCCGTGCTCGCCCACGTCGAAGGCGACCGCCTCCTCATCCCCGACGACCACGGCGCGTCCACCGAGCCCGTATCGGCGCGCAACCCCGTCCACGTTCCGGCGCACGCCGATGTCCTGATCTTCCTCGCACAAGGTGCCCCGGCGACCGGAGGCCAGGCATGAACCACATCCACCAACCGTCCATGCCAACCCCGCGAGAAAGCGGCACGTTGCGCAAGCTGCCGGTGACCGTGTGGCCCACCGCCCAGCAAGTCGCCCGGACCCAGCGGCGCGGGCGCTACATCCCCGAATCCACCGCCCACCCCGCCAAGATGCTGCCCGCGATCGCCGCCCACGCCATCACCGCCTTCACCACGCCCGGCGACCTCGTCGCCGACCCGATGTGCGGGATCGGCACCACCCTCGTCGAAGCCGTCCACCAAGAGCGCGACGCCATCGGCGTCGAATACGAACAACGCTGGGTCGACGTCGCCCAGGCCAACCTCGCACTGGCCGCCCAGTCCGGTGCCACCGGCACCGCCCACGTCCTGCACGGCGACGCCCGACACACCCTCACCCGGCTCGCCGGCGCCTACACCGCCCGCGTCGGGCTGCTGGTGACCTCCCCGCCCTACGGCGCCAGCCTCCACGGCCAGACCGCCGCCTCCGGTGGGGTACAGAAACGCGACTACCGCTACAGCCACGACCGCGGCAACCTCGCCCATCGCAGCCTGCCGACCCTGCTTCACGGCTTCACCGACATCCTCATCGCCGCCCTCCCTCTACTGCGGCCCGGCGGGATCGTGGCCATCACCACCCGGCCCTTCCGTCACGATGGCGAGCTCATCGACTTCCCCTCCCTGACGCTGGACGCGGCGATCAACGCTGGCCTCGAACCCGTCCAGCGCTGCATCGCGCTGCTCGCCGGAGTCCGCGACGGCCGCCTCGTGCCCCGCACCTCGTTCTTCCAACTCGACTACATCCGCAAACTCCGCGCCCACGGCGTCCCCGCCCGCGCCATCGCCCACGAAGACGTCCTCGTCCTCCGCCGCCCGCCGATGCCCTCAAGCCCCGCAGCCTCCCAGCGCCACCCGCTGTCCTCCGCGGACACTTCCATCGGAGAACGGGTCGCAGTGGTGGCCGGCGGCGCCTCGGAGGGCTGGGCCGCATGAGCGCCCGGTCCATACCCACATCGGCGGCGACGTTGTCCGTCACGGCCACCTCGGGGCCGGTCGTGGGATCGTTGTGCACCGGCTATGGAGGACTCGACCTCGGCGTCCTCGCCGCGCTCGGCGGGGGCAGCATCGCGTGGTGCGCCGATCCCGACCCTCACATCGCCACGCTACTGGCACACCGCATGCCCGCCTCTCCCAACCTCGGGGACCTCCGCTCGATCAACTGGCGCGCGGCGGACCGAGTCGACGTCGTCACCGCCGGATTCCCCTGCCAAGACATCTCCGGCGCCGGGCGGCGCAAAGGCATCGAGAAAGGCGAACGAAGTGGCCTGTGGACCGACATCGTGGCGGGTCTTCGCGTACTACGACCACCACTGTTCGTCGTGGAGAACGTCGCCGCGCTCCGCTGGAGAAACGGCGGACTGCACCGAGTACTCGGCGACCTGGCCGAAGCAGGGTATGACGCTGCATGGCGAAGCGTCCGCGCCAGCGACATCGGCGCCCCGCACCGACGAGAACGCGTCTTCCTCCTCGCCTGGCCCCACCATGACCACATCGGTGCTGCCCACACCCACCGCGCACGACGGAGGCTCCAACGGAATCAGCGCGGCCAGCAGGCAGGGCGGCCTCTCCCTACTGGACCATCTACGGCTACTGCCGACACCGACGGCGTCAGACGCCAAGAACTGCACCCACCGAACACAGCAGGGCGGACCATCACTGCCCGACCAAACACGACTTCTCCCCACCCCACGAGCCTCGGACACAGGGACACCCGGACGGCAAGCAGGAACCGGATGTCGACCACCGCTGTCGCAACAGATCCTGCCGCTCGTGGCGTCCGGGGTCTTGTTGCCGACACCGCGAGCGACCGACGGCACGAAGGGGTGCCCGGCACAACGCGGTTCCAAAGGCGACCTGATGCTGCCCTCAGCAGTCATCCGTCTCCTCACCAGCCCTGGCAACAACTCCTGACCGACGACGACACCACAAGAAACGATGAGCCGTCGGCCGCAGCCGGTGATCACGTAGTGGACTGGGGTATCTATGCCACCGCGATCCACCGGTGGGAACGAATACTCAGACGCCGCACACCGTTTCCTACCCAGCCGGGCAAGCGCGGCGGCCCCGTCCTCTCACCAGGCTTCGTCGAACACCTCATGGGCCTCCCTGTACCGTGCCATAACTTGCCCCTCGGTTGGTGACCAGGGGTTTCGTCGAGCTCTGTGATCAGGCCATGATCGCGGATCATGGTGTTTCGACTGGTGTACATGGCACTGGTGACGGTGTTCGGTTGGCTGGGGCTGCTCGCCCGGCGTACCGCGGCCAAGGACGTCGAGATCCTGGTGTTGCGACATGAAGTGGCGGTGTTACGCCGCCAGGTCGGTCGACGCCCGCGTCCGTCGTGGCCGGATCGTGCCCTCCTGTCCGCGCTGACCCGTCTCCTGCCTCGCAGCGTGCGACTGTGGCGGATCGTCACCCCCGCCACGCTCCTGGCCTGGCACCGGCGCCTGATCGCCAAAAAGTGGACGTATCCCTCGCGGGCAGGTCGCCCGCCAATCAGCACCGAAATCCGCGATCTGGTTGTCCGTTTAGCTCGCGAAAATCCCAAATGGGGCCATCGTCGCATCCAAGGTGAGCTGGTCGGCCTGGGGCATCACGTCGGCGCGGGAACGATCCGCCGCATCCTCCGGCAGTCCCGCCTCGGCCCGGCTCCGCGTGGAATGGACACCTCGTGGCGCAGCTTCCTGCGCGCTCAGGCATCCGGGCTGTTGGCGGTCGATTTCTTCCACGTCGACACCATCAGTCTTCGTCGGCTGTATGTCCTGTTCGTGATGGAGGTTCGTACCCGCACCGTGCATATTCTTGGTGTCACCGCGCACCCGACCGGCGCCTGGACCACCCAGGTTGCCCGTAACCTCCTGATGGACCTCGGCGAACGAGCCGCATCGTTCCGGTTCCTCATCCGTGACCGCGACACCAAGTACACACCAGAGTTCGACGCGGTCTTCGCGTTCGAGGGTGTGAAGGTCATCAAGACCCCACCGCGGACACCTCGGGCGAACTGCTACGCCGAGCGATTCGTCCGCACCGTCCGCGAGGAATGCACCGACCAGCTCCTGATCTACCACGAACAGCACGCCATGACGGTGCTATGTGAGTACGCGGACCACTTCAACACCCACCGTCCACATCAGAGCCTCGACCAACACCCACCTACGCACGATCCCACGACGGTGATGTCGAACGACCCTCCCATCCTCTGCCGCAAGGTCCTCAGCGGCTTGATCAACGAATACGCCCGAGCCGCCTGATACCAACCAGAAAACCCAGGTCAGGCCCATAATCTGGGTTTTGGCACGGCACAGGCAGTCAGCGCTCTGCGCGGCCATGAGCAGGGCTGCTGCGGACGGCCGCTTGGACCAGGACCACCGGCGCGAACAGCCCTCATCGAAATACTCGGCCACGATCACCCCGCGGCCGGCGATCGTCTCCTCAGCCACCTCGAGCTGCCAGCTCAGCGACGTCTCACGATCCTGGAACTCCTTCGTCGACATCCGACCATAAAAGGCGAACCGCACCTTCGCCCCACCGCGACCACTCCCCCGCCCCCGCGCCTTGCAGCGGCCGTGCCCGGCTGCTTCGGATCGGTCTGTTCCCTTTACCTCGGTCACTGCGCACCCCGCATCCAACACCACCCAACAAGGCAGTGCTGGAACGCCGGCACACAGCACCTGTGACGCAGGCACAGATCAACATGACCCTAATAGCCGCATGCCGACGCCAGAGCAGGAAAGGCCGACGGTCCACGCCGATCGGCAACACCTCTTGACGTGCCACAGGGTTGTAGCCTGCGGAAGGCACACCTGCTACCGTTCTGGTGTAATTTCCCCAAAGACGGGAAATTTCACCAACTTTGGGGTTCGAGTCCCCCCTCGGACACAAAAATGTGGCATACCTGCTACATCTGACGTGCCAGTGTTTGAAGGCACTCCGACACGCTGAATCAGCGTTCCTATGGCTACCCCACCGCATGTGGTGGGGGTGGTCGATGTGACCGGCTCAGTGATCAAGCCGGTAGTTCCCTCCACAGCCCCTGCCAGGCAAGACGGCCCGCCGGTCGTTGGGCACCCCAGGGTCGCTGGTACTCGTCGAACGCTTCCCCTCCCTTCCGTCCCAGCACCGCGCGAGCGTGGTCTGGTTTACGGATTGGCGGCGGTCGATGCCAGGGGCCGGGTCGCCGACCAAGCAGTCCTGAGCGCGCTCGGCTGGACACCCGGAACCCGGCTGGCCATTCACGAGACACACGGCCTCCTGATCATCCGCACCGATCCCCATGGCGTGTTCAGCATCACCAAGCAGGGGCACCTGCGGATTCCCGCACCGGTCCGCCACTGCTGCGGTCTGTGGCCCGGTGACCGGGTCCTGCTGGCCGGCGAGCCCTCCCACGGCGTCCTCACCGTGCACCCGCCCACTGCGCTGGACGACATGATCGCCGAATTCCACGCCAGGCGCCTGGACGGTGATTCCGCGTGACAACTCACCGACCTCGGCCCGCGCACACGTCTCAAGCCGATCTGGACGCCGCACGCCTGCTCCTGGAGCGCCTGGGACTCTCAGCCCAGGATCTTCTCGCCACACCCTCGGACCGGCCGCCGATGCCCACGTTCGCCGACTACATCCCGATCGTCTCCGCAGCCGTCACCGACGGCACCCGCCGCGTCTACAGCTCCTACTGGAACCGCATCGAAGAACACTGGGGCCACCGACGACTCGACGAACCCACCCCGTCGGAAATCAAGCAACTCGTCGAACACATCAAGACCCACGTCGTCGCCAGACGCAACGCACGCGGCGGACGCAGCGCCGGCGAACACCTCATCGCCGCACTCCGCTGCCTCTACCGACACGCCGAAGACGACAAACTCATCACGCCAGCCGACAACCCCGCTAGCAAAGTCGCCAAACCCCGCCGACTCCCCTCCACCCGCCGGGCGGTCGACAACACCCACCTCGCCGAGATCAACCATGTTGCCGCCACCACCGGCAACGACCCCGCCCTCGACACCCTCATCCTCCGCCTGCACACCGAAACCGCCTGCCGCCGCGGCGGCGCACTCGGCCTGCGCCCCCAAGACCTCGACCCCACCCAATGCCTGATCTTCCTCCGCGAAAAAGGCGAAACCGTCCGCTGGCAACCCGTCTCCCCCACCCTCATGACCCACCTGCAGCAGCACGCCGAACACCGCGGAGCACCTCGTACTGGCCAGCTGCTGCGCTACACCAACGGCAGGCCGATCACCACCCGCCGCTACGACCACCTCTGGAACCGCATCGGCACCCACCTACCCTGGGCCGCCACCCAACAGGTCTCCACCCACTGGCTCCGGCACACCACCCTGACCTGGGTCGAACGCAACTTCGGCTACGCCATCGCCCACGCCTACGCAGGCCACACCGACAATCCCAGCGGAGACACAGGCACAACCACCACCTACATTCGCGCCAGCACCCAAGAAATCGCCACCGCACTCGCCGCCCTCACCGGCGAACCCCACCCACTCGCCCAACCAGCCCAGTGTCCCGACAACGAAATAACATTCAATCACCACTGAAAATATTGATTACCTTGAACGAGCGTATCTCCCAGCACGATGATTCTTGCCAACAGGCCACGAGGCGCTCCGTATTGCGCCCCGCGACCACTTGACCCCCAGACATGTCCACACGAGACACTGACTAGCGAAAACCCAGAAACCGCAGGACAAACCGGCGCTGCCCGCTGCCGTCCAGCGCAGTACAACGCGGTTCAGACCAACAGGCTCCTCCCACTTTCCTCCCATCGCCAGCGTCAAAACGGATCACTTGAACACCACTCGGCGCGGATCCCATCGCACTGGCCCGAGCTCGCCTGTCCACCCACCTGCTGACACCAGGACGCGGCGGACGTCAAGCCAACATGGTCACCAAAAACCAGCGATGAAGAACGCCAATCCCGCTCGAGCCATCTCCGCGCGTGCGAAGCCGACGCCGAAATACAGGCCCTTCTGGCGCTGCGCGAGGAACCGTCCCCGCATACGCGGGGCTGAGACGATCGCCGAGGTCGTGGATGCAGCATTGATCAAGAAGTACGCCTGAGCGATCCCAGTTCGTGTGCGAGGCCGACGCTGTCGTGGCGTTTCGTCGGCCCAACACGCAGCCACGAAATCCCAGCTCCTCGAGAACCACACTTCTGACCTGATTCGGAGTAGGCCATGCCCAGCTCTGTTAGAACCGTCAGTTCGTGGTGGTGGGCGTCGTGTTCGTTCAGACGCCGGCTGGTTCACGGCGTTAGGCTCAGCTGGTTGCCGGTTGGAGCTGTGGTTGGCTCCCTCTTCGACGGTCCAGTCCAGGCCGAAGTGGACGATCACCAGTCCGTTCGTGCGGAGGTAGTCGGACGCGGCCGCCTCGTCGTTGCCGATGGCATCGGCCAGACGGGCTCGGAGCGCTTCGAGTAGGTGGTCTTCCCTGACGTAGGTGCTCTTCGGAACCGGTGCCTGGGTGCGGGCGCTGGTTCGTCCGTGGCGGCATCGGTAGCCGGGCCGCTCGTGCACCCAGTGCGAATCGAACCGCCGGTCGCATACCCCGCACATGATCAGCCCCGCCAACACGTAGGTCCGCGTGTCTCCATCCTGGGTTTTGCGGGCAGCACGCATGTCCTGAACGCGCGCCCGCCCACGAGATGTCGTGCCGACGCCCTCCGAGACCCCTCTCCGAGAATTGCAGGAGAGAGGACTCGTCAGTTCCTGCGGCATCAGATATGAGGGCGATCTTCTCTCCTCCGCAATCCAGCAGAAGCGCTACGTGGCTATCGAAAACCATCCGCTGCGTGGCTCTGTCAATCGCCCCTGAGAAACCAAGGATCGACAGACCTCGGCAAGCTCCTCAAGACTCCTTGACGGCTCCTTTTCAACGCTCATCGAAAAGCGCTTCACCCGCCAGGAGTCAAAAACCTCCAGCCCCTCCTCTAGGAACTCGACGTCAACCTCAGCACCGTCAGCCTCAATAAAGAGGCACCCTGAACCATGGAAGTTGTATTCAAGGCCTTCGCAGATGGTTCCGGCCTTTTCCATGGCTCGCGACCGATACTGGCGGAGAAGATCAGCCAGTCCACCGACCCCCGGATGGCAGCGCTGAACAGTGCCGCGCACCCGGGACAGGGCTTGCAAGTACGCCTCGACCTCGTTCAAGGGCTCCCCTGTCATCGATACCCCGGTTTCCTGTACTTGTTCACTAGACGATCCGGGCCGACCTCAGCCCAGGCGGTCGTGATGTCATCAGCGCCCCCAGGATATCTGGCACGGATTTCAGCGTCTGAAAGAATCCGGTACGACACGTCGATTCCTGCGCGCTTCGCGGCAGCAACCCGGTGATGACCATCAAGGACATAGAGGTCGTCCCCAATCTTCGCCACCGAGATGGGGTCACCTTGCCAGCCGCTTTCCTTCATTGAAGCCGTCAGTGAATCGACATTCCTCTTGGAAGCGTTGCCCGACAAAGCCTCGGTACGTTTGAAGCTGAACGGATCAGCGCTTCCACAAATTCCATTCGAATTGTGGACAAGGACCGGTGTCTGTCCTGCAAGGACATGGTATGTGTGGATGCCGTCGACGGTGAGGTTGTGGACCCTCTGCAGCGCCGTCCAGGTCTTGGTGGACACGACCTGCAGTTGGGTGCCATCCGGCCCCTGCAGCTGGTCACCGGCGACAAGCTCTCCGGCCTTGACCCAACGGTGCTGCTCCGGAACCCAGAACGGATGCCCGTCAGTCGCCACCAGAACACCGGTCTCGTCGCCGGCCGGGCCGTCCGTGTCGACCGTGATCTCGACCAGATCCTTCTGGCCTTCACCCGCGATCGTGGCCACCACGCGACGAGACGTCATTTCTCCCGTTACCGGGTCAGTGGCCAGAACCTCCTCACCCCCGCGGACCTCTTCGATCGGCTTCGTCGACCCGTCCGCCATCAGCACGCGCGTACCGGGCACGAAGCTGTTCGGCTCGCACGATTCGACACCTTGTGTCCCAGTGCCTAGCGCACCGGCCTCGAGAAGTGGCGTCGATCCAGCGCCGCCACCACCCGAGCCACAACCGTCGTAGAGCAGGCTTCGGTTGTGGTTGTAGCCGTCGCTGCTGCTCCAGGTTTCGGTGATTTCGCAGCCGTCACCGCTGTAAATCGCCCGTGCCTGTGGCGGCAGCGGAGCCGGACCTCCAGCTGCGGTCAGCTCGTCCGGGATGAACGGTTCATCCGCGGCGGAGCCAAGCACGCCGAGTTCGATTGGCGTTGCGGTTCGTGCCGCGTCGATCTGTGCCTGGATGTTGGGCGCGATGGTCTGCGTCAGCGGCGGGCGGGCGTGCGGGGTCAGTGCGTCCATGCGGACGCGTTGCGCGCGTGCGGCCTGACGGGCCGCCTCTGCCGCTGCCAGCGCTGCGGCACGAGCAGCGGCCGAGCCGCCCGACACCCAGCGGGACCCAGCACGAACGCCACCGCTGATCTTTCCGCGCCCCGTCTTACCCGAGGAACCGGTGTTGTACTTCAGGAACCGGCTCAGGTTGGGCGAGTGGTAACGCGGCTGCCCCGGCAGGTACCGCGGCGCGGGAAAACTCCTGCCACCAAAAGTGTTACTCGTGGCAGCGGAACCAGCGAACCAAGACGCCACCGTTCCCACCACGCGGCCCACCTGGACCACACGACTGATGACCGGCGCCAGCCGCCAAACCCCGTAGGCAACCGCAACTGCCACTGGTACCCACTGCCCGGTGGGGTCGGTGTGGTTAAGCGGGGAGCTTCCGGCATAGGTGTAGCGGTTGGCGTTGCCGATGTCGCGGGGATCGAGAGCGGCCTGATCGCGGGAGGCGAAGGTGCCGGTGCCGGGTTGGTACCAGCGGGAGCCCATGTTGACCCGGCCGGTGTCCGGATCGGTGTACTGACGCTGGAAACCCAATCCCGGCTGGACACCTTGTGCTTCGATCTGGGACCCGAGCGGAGTGAACGTCCTCCAACCCGACAGGCCGCCGGTGGTGGGATCGACCACGCCGACCAGGTCGGTGTGCTGGTTGGCCACCGCCACGCCCGACGTGCCGGCCGTGGTGACGCCGAGTGGCTCGCCGCCCGGCAGATAGCTGTACAGCGATGCGCCTCCTGCGGCCACGTCCAGGGACCGGCCCGCGTACGCCACCCGTCCGCCGTCTGCGGCCACAAGCCGGTTGAGGGCGTGAAGACGACCCGCACCTACACATGGGTGAATCGCGTGGTGAGGCCGGTCGGCGTGGTGGAGGTGGCTGGGTTGCCCAGCGGGTATCGTCACGACCTGGTCGGCGTCCGACACCGCGGCGAACTGCTTGTTCTCGGCATCGGAGCGGGTCCGCCAAACATCGCCCGCGGAGACCAGCGACGAGTCGATCGGCGCCCAACTTCCGTCGTCCTGCTGCGTGAAACGACGGCTCTGGTACACGCGCACGGTCTCGGTTCCATCAGCGTTGTCGAACACCTGCCGATGGCTGCTCCGCCGCTCCACCAACTCACGGCTGGTCGCGGGGTCGAACCCCTCGGGCTCAGCCGGCGGCGCGACGCCGACCTCGACCTCGGTCCGCTCCACTTCCTGTTGCGGCAGGCCCGACACCGGATGCCTCGTGTCCGGCGCCAACCCCTTGGCCGGCGGCGCATTGTGCGGCACACCGCCGGAATCACCTCCGGGACTGGTGGCCTCAGCGGGGACCGAATGCGGCAGCCCGGCCGCGCTCCCCTGCTCCTGCTCAGGGATCTCACCGCCAGCGGCGAACGCCAACTGCGGCGGCACGGTCAACAGGCCAGCCGTCACGGCCAGCACCAACAACACCGAAACAACGCGATAGGCGCACAGCACGGCGCGCCGCTGCAAGTAGCGCAACACGGAGAACCCCAACGATGAGCTTCAGACAGTGGTCCAGCAAAGAAGGGGAACCGAGCCGCGCACGCGAAACGATCAACCCACGGCAGCGGAGCGGTTCAAGCGGCAACCCCGACCCGGCGAATGCTCAGGACGACATCGACGCACGGCAGCAAGCCGCGCGACTCAACCAGGACGGAGAACGCCAGGGAACACACCAAGAACATAGCCAGCGGACATCCGATCACCAAGCAGAAAAATCCGACATACCAGGTGATCGTGATCTCCTTGACAAAGAAGACCCTGGGCACCAAGCCCATCCAGGTAGGAGAGCACGCTAGGCCAGTCCGGTGAATGCCGGGGCATTGCCGCAGTTGCTTGTAACGCCAGGTGCTCTCTTCGATATCCATGGATGAGACCTGAGCACGGCGACGATGCCCAGCGCACAGGCTCAGGGGCATCAGATGAAGGGACCAGGGTCGTTTTGTTCGGCAGGAATCAGGGAGCGGAGGTTGCTGCGCTTCAACACCAACTGGCCGCGGCACATGCCACGATCGCCGGGCTGCGGGGCATGGGTAGGGCAGCTCCGCTGCACGGAAACGACGGCGCTCGAGACAGAGCTGCCCCAGCTCCGGTCCACCGTGGACCAAACCAGGAATGAGCACGCGACCCTCAGCGCCTCCCAGCAAGAACTCAAGACCGACATCAAGACCTAGCGCTCCCAGCTCGTTGAGGTCTGCCAGCCTGGTTTGTTCAAGGTGCTGGCGTGGTCGGGCCGTGCCTGTCACCTCTACCTCGGTAACGAGCGCAGCCCGTCGCGGTGCCGGGCTCAGCGCTCCTTCAGCACGTCCTTCTGAGGCGTAGCCTTGCGAGTCTGGTGGCGTCGATGCGGCGCAAGTGGGTGAACGGAGGAAGGTTTGCGTTTCACCGTTGTGGAACGGCGAGGGCCGCGTCTTCCGACGACCTTTCCCAGCGCGCAACTGGTCCGGGACACCTGGAACGACCGCGGTTTCGTCACCATGTTCGATCTGGTCATCTTCACCTCGGATGGAATCCGGCACGAGGTGGGCCAAGTCAAGATCGGTCAGCAGGGCATGGTCGTCTCCAGTCTCAATGTCAGCCGCAGTCGCGTGGACGTGCCGGAGCGGTTCGACGCCCTCGACGAGCGCTTCTTCTCCGTAGGGCAGGACGACACCTACTACGAGAACGTGGCGCAGTTAAAGGTTGTCCCGTAATCGCGGGTCTGGGCGGGTAGTGGATCATGTGCTGGTGCAGGTGATCGGGGTTGACCAGCCGGCGTGGATACCGACGTTCACGGGGCTGTCGGTGCGGCAGTTCGGCAAGCTGGTGGGCATCGTGCGAGGTCGTGGCGCTGAGCAGACCGGTGCCGGTC